>NZ_JAGKRI010000363.1:0-293 GCF_017939255.1 Aeromonas sp. Prich7-2 | reverse complement strand
CATACCGACTCTGCCTGGGACTGCTGAGTCTTAGCCGGGAGTATCCGCCATCACGAGTCGAAGCCTGTTGCCAGCTGGCCAACCGGGAAGGACTGGTGCGGCTCAAGCAGCTCAAGTCGGTGCTGACCAGTGGCCGCGACCAACTGTCCGCAAGTCCGCTCAGTTATCCAGAACTGCCGCAAGAGCACGAGAACATCCGCGGCCCCCAGAGCTTCCACTAAAGAGGATACGTCCCATGACCCAACAAACGCTGACCCGCTTGAGACACCTGAAACTGACCGGCATGGCGGATG
>NZ_JAGKRI010000362.1:0-293 GCF_017939255.1 Aeromonas sp. Prich7-2 | reverse complement strand
TCTGGGGGCCGCGGATGTTCTCGTGCTCTTGCGGCAGTTCTGGATAACTGAGCGGACTTGCGGGCAGTTGGTCGCGGCCACTGGTCAGCACCGACTTGAGCTGCTTGAGCCGCACCAGTCCTTCCCGGTTGGCCAGCTGGCAACAGCCTTCGACTCGTGATGGCGGATACTCCCGGCTAAGACTCAGCAGTCCCAGGCAGAGTCGGTATGCCTGCTCGGCATGGGCTTTCTCTGCCAGCCGTTCGCTAACCCAGCACAAGGTGCCCGGTCCGATGTCGGCAGCCCACTGCTTA
>NZ_JAGKRI010000064.1:0-45230 GCF_017939255.1 Aeromonas sp. Prich7-2 | reverse complement strand
GGGACACGCCGTTTTAGCCTGTGGAGGCGTGGTGCAATCAGGCCGCCCGATGAAGCAGGAACCCGGTACTGCGCGAGCAGCTATCACCCAGTAATGGGAATCCCCCTCCTGTGACGCGAAGCGCTAAGGTGGGGGAGGATGTCAATTCCCTCAACTACACCTCCGGCACCACGGGGAACCCCAAGGGGGTGGTCTATCACCATCGCGGCGCCCACCTCAATGCGGTCAACAATGCCCTCTCCTGGGAGCTGCCCAAGCACCCGGTCTACCTCTGGACCCTGCCGATGTTCCACTGCAACGGCTGGTGCTTCCCCTGGACCCTGGCGGCCACCGCCGGGGTGAGCGTCTGTCTGCGCCACGTGCAGGCGGCGGCCATCTACGGGGCGCTGCGCGAACACAAGGTGAGCCATTTCTGCGCCGCCCCCATCGTGCTCAATATGCTCAACAATGCCGATCCGGCCCTCAAACAGGGACTCGAACACCCCGTCAAGGCGATGACGGCGGGGGCAGCGCCGCCCGCCACCGTGATCGCCGGCATGGAGGCCATGGGGATCGCCGTGACCCATGTCTATGGCCTCACCGAAACCTATGGCCCCTGCGTGGTGTGCGAGCCGCAAAGACGCTGGCAGGGGCAGGATGCCACCACGCTCTCCCGTCTCAAGGCGCGTCAGGGGGTGGCCTCCCCCCTGCAAGGGGAGATGCGGGTCATCAACCCCGTCAGCGGCGAGCCGGTCCCCATGGATGGCAAAACCCTGGGAGAGATAGTGCTGCGGGGCAACATCGTCATGAAGGGCTACCTCAAGAACTCGGCGGCGAGCGAGGAGGCGATGGCACAGGGATGGTTTAGAAGCGGGGATCTCTCGGTCTGGCACCCGGACGGCTATGTGGAGATCAAGGACAGATCCAAGGACATCATCATTTCCGGCGGGGAGAACATCTCCAGCCTGGAGGTGGAGGACGTGCTCTATCGCCACCCCGATGTGGAAGAAGCCGCGGTGATCGCCATGCCGGACGAGACCTGGGGGGAGGTGCCCTGCGCCTTCGTCAAGCTCAAGGAGGGGCGCGAGCTCACCCAGGCCGAGCTCATTGCGTTCTGCCGCGAGCAGATGGCCCACTTCAAGGCCCCCAAGCGCATCATCTTCACCCCGCTGCCCAAGACCTCTACCGGCAAGGTGCAAAAATTCATGCTGCGCAAGCAGTTGGCGTGACGACAAAGGCGCCGCGCCATCAACGGGCCTGCGGGCCCGTTTTGTGTTGCGCGATGTAAAGAAGCAGGGCCTCGCCGGTAGCGGTCGCCAGCCAACAAGACGTGCCTTTCGAGCCCGTTCCGGCTTACCATGCCTGACATGTCCCGCGAGCCTGAGGATGCCTGTGAGAAAATCGGATCGACTGTTTCAACTGACCAACCTGCTGCGGGCGCATCAACCCCTGACCGCCCGGGATCTGGCGACGCGCCTGTGCGTGTCGGAGCGCACCATCTACCGCTATATCGACGATCTCTCTTTGGCGGGCATTCCGGTTTACGGGGAAGCCGGGCTGGGCTATCGGCTGAGCGAGGGGTTCGAAATGGCCCCGTTGCAACTGAGTGCGGCCGAGCTGGAGGCCCTCATCACCGGGGTGAACCTGGTGGCGGTGCTGACGGGCAAGGGGATGGCCGATCCGGCCCGCGCCCTGCTCGCCAAGATTGAGGCGGCGCTGCCCGCCAAGGAGGCTCGGGCACCTCGCGTCCCCGTGGTGCGGGTGCCGGACTATTCCACGGCGCACCCTGCATACGCTCGCTGGGACAGGTTGCACGACGCCATCACGGCCGGTCACTGGCTGCACATTGGTTACCGGGATGCCAGCGCCAGCAGGACGGAACGCCAGCTCTTTCCCCTCGGGCTCTTCTACTGGGGCGGATGCTGGACGCTCGGCGCCTGGTGTGCGCTGCGCCGGGCCTACCGGGATTTCAGGGTGGATCGCATCGACACCCTGGCGCCGTGCCGACCGGGAGAAGGGGCACCACCTGGCGCGACCCTGGCCGATTACCTTGCCCTGCGCCAGTCGGACGCGTTTCCCCCTGGGCGCAGTGGCGCCGAAAAGGTCATTCAGGACTGACACAAGGCTGTCAGTAGCCCTTCGTTATGCTGGGTTCTCCAGACCATCCACAACGGAGAAAACGAGATGATCATCAAGGGTGACATGCAAGAGGCAGGGGGCGTCGAATTTGCCACCTTCAGGCTCAGGGAAGGGGTGACGGAGGCTGATTTGCTCGCCCTGTCACGGCGGGTCGAGTCCGAGTTTCTTGTCCAGCAATCCGGGCTCATCATGCACTGCCTGCTGCGCGGCGCCGACGGCCTCTATGCGGACGTGGTGATGGCCCCCAGCCAGTCGCTGGTGGAAGCCTACTGCCAGCAGTGGCTGCACAACGACGTGGCAGGGGAGTACCTGACCCTGCTTGACCATCACTCGGTCAACATGAGCTTCTGGACCCGTATCGGCTGAGGGCGGCGCGGGGCCTGCCATCCCCCGGCGAGGGGACAATCATGAAATGAAACGGGCCCACAGGGCCCGTTTTGTTGAACAGAATTCAATAATTACTTGGTGTGGCGCTCATGCAGGCGCTGCACCACATCCTTCAAACCCAAGCCTTCGTTTTGCAGCAAGACGGTCAGGTGGTAGAGCAGGTCAGCGGATTCGTTGATGAGCTCTTCTCTGTCTTTCGCCATGGCGGCCAGGGCCACTTCCACCCCCTCTTCACCCACCTTCTGGGCGATGCGCTTGGTGCCTTTGCCATAGAGGCTGGCGGTGTAGCTGGTGGCGGGATCTGCCCCTTTGCGTGATGCCAGGATCTGTTCGAGCTCGGCCAGGAAGCCGAGCGGCGGCACGGGGTGGCCGTCGAAGCAGGAGGGGTTGCCCAGATGGCAGGTGGGGCCGACCGGGTCGGCGGCAATGAGCAGGGAGTCCTGATCACAGTCGGTGGTGATGGCGACGAGCTTGAGCACATGGCCCGAGCTCTCGCCCTTGGTCCACAGGCGCTGCTTGCTGCGGCTGAAGAAGGTGACCTGGCCGGTGGTCTGGGTCTTTTCCAGCGCCTCGCGGGTCATGAAGCCCTGCATCAGCACTTCGCCGCTGAGGGAATGCTGGACGATGGCGGGGATCATGCCCTCACACTTGGCCCAGTCCAGGCGCTCGGCCAGCGGCAATGCATTGTCTACTGCTTGATTATTCACGGATGGCGACTCCTTCGTTTTTCAGCCAGCGTTTCAATTCGGGAATGGGAATGAGGCCCTTGTGGAACACGGAGGCGGCCAGCGCCCCGTCCACGTCGGCCAGGGTAAAGGCATCGCGAAAGTGCGCCATGGCCCCGGCGCCGCCGGAGGCGATGAGGGGCACCTTGCACACGGCGCGCACCAGCTTGAGCTGCTCAAGGTCGTATCCCTGACGCATGCCGTCCTGGTTCATCACGTTGAGCACTATCTCCCCCGCGCCCCGGCGCTGCACTTCCTGTACCCACTCCAGGGTGGTCCAGGTGGTGGTGCGGGTGCGGCTCTCGTCGCCGGTAAACTGTTTGACCTGATATTGACCGAGGGCGGCATCGAAGTAGGAGTCGATACCCACCACCACGCACTGCACGCCGAAGCGCTCGGCGAGCCGGGTGATCAGGGTGGGATCGGCCAGGGCGGGGGAGTTGATGGAGACCTTGTCGGCACCGAATTCCAGGATCTGGCGGGCATCCTCCACGCTTTTGATGCCGCCGGCGACGCAGAAGGGGATGTCGATGACTTCCGCCACCCGGCTTACCCAGCTCTTGTCTACTACCCGTTCGTCGCTCGAGGCGGTGATGTCATAGAAGACCAGCTCATCGGCGCCCTCGGCGGCGTAGCGGCGGGCGAGGTCGACAATGCCGCCCATCACCTCGTGGTTGCGAAACTGCACGCCCTTGACCACCACGCCATCTTTGACGTCGAGGCAGGGGATAATACGCTTTGACAACATGCTCATTGCTCCATGTAAAGCACGGTTAAAGAAACGTCGTTCTGCCGCCGGCGTTGGCCCGGGCGGCGGACGGGAACAGGGTTGGCATGCCTTGAACGGGGGCCCATGAAGGGAGAAACGACAGGCCCGGCAGGCCGTCTCGTCGCCTCTGGGCACCCCACTATATGCATGACTTCATTCAGTGATTCAACCCTTTGTCGCCCTTGACCTGCCCCGGATGGCAGGCTGGCGCCTCGGGGAGGGGAGCCCGATCGTCCGGGTGGGTCTCGTCCGTTGCCATATGCTGGCGCAGGGTGAGCAGGGCGGCATCAAAATCAAACGCCTTCAGTTGCCTGGTCAGGGTGTCGCTGCGAGACCCCAGCATGAGGCGAAGGGGACCGGAATACTGCTCGTAGAGGGGGATCACGGCGGTGTCGCTTTGCACCAGCAGGGCTTCCATCTGGCCCAGCAGTTGCTGGCGCCACTGATCTCCCAGGGGCACCAGATCGGTGGTCGGGGCGGCGAGATCGTCCCCGAGCAGAGCGCAAAGGGTGGCGATCTCCTCATCGATGGATGACATGAGTCCGGTGGGCTCAGTGTCGCCGCCCGCGATGGCCTGCTCCAGGGCCAGGCAGTGGCGCGACAGCTCATGTGCCCCCAGGGTGCTCGCCACGCCGCGCAGGCTGTGGGCCATGCGAGTTGCATCGCTGTGCTCCCCGGCCTGCAAGTGGCGGTGCAGCCGGGCCATGTCCTGGCCATGCTCATGGATGAAGTAGCGAAGCAGGGCCAGGTATTTCTCCTGATTGCCGTTGAGGGCCGCCAGCCCCTGGTCGAGATCCAGTCCCGGGTGTGCCTGCAAGCGGGCAAGGGGGCCTGTCACGGGATGGCGAGTGCTGTCGTCCGGGGCAAGCTCGGGGACCTTGCCCTGGGGCAACCAGCGCTGCAGGGCTTCAAACAGCTTGGCGGGGGTGACGGGCTTGGCAATGAAATCGTTCATGCCGGCCGACTCGCTCGCCTTTCTGTCCTCCTCGAAGGCGCTGGCGGTGAGCGCCAGGATGGGCAGCCTGTCCATGCCGGGCAGGGCCCGGATGGCGCGGGTGGCGCTGTAGCCATCCATCACCGGCATCTGTATGTCCATCAAGATGAGGTCGAAGGGATGCTGGCGGACGCGGGCCAGGGCCTCCTGGCCGTTGACGGCCGTCTCGATGACGAGGCCGCTGTGGCACAGGAGCTCGAGCACCACTTCCCGGTTGATGGCGTTGTCTTCCACCAGCAGGACTCGGGCGTGGCGAGGGAAGCTGAAGGACTGTTGGTTCCCCTGCTCGGACGGGGTCCGGGAAGGAGCGTCCTCCTTTGCCTTGAACAGCCTGGCGGTAAACCAGAAGCAGCTTCCCTGGCCTGGCTCGCTGGTGACTCCGACCTCACCCCCCATCAGGGCGGCGATCCGGTTGGTGATTGCAAGGCCAAGGCCAGTGCCGCCATATCTGCGTGTGGTGGAGACATCCGCCTGTTCGAACGCCTGGAACAGCTTCTCGCGCTGCGCAGGGGTGATGCCGATGCCGGTGTCTTCCACCTCGAAGCGCAGCAGGTAGCCGGTGGTGAGGGGGCGGGCCAGCCTGACGCGCAGGGTGACGGTTCCCTGCTCGGTGAACTTGATGGCGTTGGTCGCATAGTTGAGCAGGGCCTGGCGCAGGCGGGTGATGTCGCCGTGCACCCAGGCGGGGGTATCGCCGATGTCCGTCACTATGGTGAGCCCCTTGGCCCTGGCCTGGTCGTTCATCAGGGCGCGGACGTTGTCCAGCATGGCGGTGAGGGAGAAATCGGTCAGCTCCAGCGTCATCTTGCCCGCATCGATCTTGGAGAGATCCAGGATGTCGTTGAGGATGCTGAGCAGGTGCTGGGCGGCAGTGTCTATCTTGGTCAGCCGTTCGAGGTCGGTGGGATCCCGGGTGTCGCGCTTGAGCAGATAGGTGAGCCCCAGGATGGCGTTCATGGGGGTGCGGATCTCGTGGCTCATGTTGGCAAGGAAGGCGCTCTTGGCGTGGTTGGCGCTTTCGGCCCGCTGGTGGGCCTGGGCCAGCTGCCGGGTGCGCTCGTTGACCATCTCCTCCAGGTGGTAACGATACTGGTCCAGCTCCTCGCCGAGCTGCTTCTTCTCGGTGATGTCGGCCTGGACCGTGACGTAGTGGATGATTTCGCCGCTCTCCTGGCGGATCGGCGACACCGTGGCCAGCACCTGGTAGTGGGAGCCATCCTTGCGCTGGTTGATGAATTCGCCATGCCAGCGCTGGCCGTGGTTGATGGCATCCCACAGGGCGACATAGCTGGCATCCGGGGTGAGGCCCGAGCGCAGCAGGGACGGGGTCCGGCCTATCACTTCGTGCTGCTGGTAACCGCTGGCGGCGAGGAAGGCGGGGTTGACGTACTCGATGCGCGCCCGGGTGTCGGTGATGAAGACGCCGTCAGGGCTCTGTTCGAGGGCCAGGGACAACTGGCGCAACTGCTGCTCGGCCAGCTTGCTCTGGGTGATGTCCAGATGGATGCCAAGGAGGCGCACGGGTCGCTGCTGGGCGTCCCGATAGACGCTCCCTTTGCTCACCAGCCAGCGGATGCCGCCATCTGGCAGCAGGATCCTGAACTCCAGCTCGACGGGGGCGCCGCTGACCGCCCGCTCCGCCAGCAACTGCTCGATGCGGGGCCTGTCATCCGGATGCAGGCAGGCCTGCCAGGCTGCCAGCTCGCCGAGCACCTCGGCACTGCGGCCATAGAGGCGGGCGCATTCCGGCGAGAAGAAGAGACGGTTGCTGACCATGTCCCATTCCCAGATGCCGACATGGGCCCCTTCCTGGGCCATCAGCAGGCGCTGCTCGCTCTCGCGCAGGGCGCTGCTGACGGTTTCGGCGCGCACCCGTGCACTGATGGCGTCGTCCATCAGGTTCAGGGCTGCGAGGCGAGCACGACGCTGGGTATCGAGCGCCATCTGCTGATTGTGTTGCAGGCGCTGCTCCGCGAGCTTGCGCTCTGTGATGTCCTGCACGGTGCCGTAGAGCTCGAGTATGGTGCCATCCCTGTCCCTGAGCGCCGCCCCGCGGGCAATGACCCAGGCGGTCTCCCCCTGCTCCGTGATCACTTCGGCATCGCACTCGTAGGGCTGCCCGTCCAGCCTGCAGCGCTCGACGGCCTGGGCCACCGTGTGCCACCCCTCCTGAGTGAAGTATTTTCTGACCTCGGGATAGACGGCGGGGGGGAGGGCCGGATCCCGGCCATAGATGCGATAGATCTCCGGTGACCAGAAGTGGCTGTCATCGGCCACGCGCCAGCGCCAGTTCCCTATCTTGGCGAGACGCTGGGACTCGCGCAGTATGGCTTCGTTGCGGCGCAGCGCCTCCTCGGTCTCCTTGTTCTGCCGGTTGTCCTCGATGATGGAAATGAAGTAGTCGGGATTACCTTCGGCGTCGCGCACCAGGGCCACTGTCAGAGTGGTCCAGATGATCTCGCCCCCCTTGTGCAGGTAGCGCTTCTCCAGGGTGTAGTGGGGGATAGTTCCCGCCAGTACCCGGGCCACATGGGCCTCATCGAGGTAGAGATCGTCCGGGTGGGTCAACTGCTGGAACGTCATCCCGGTGAGCTCGTCGGCCCGGTAGCCCAGGATGTGGCACAGCCGCTGATTGACACGCAGCCAGTGTCCATCGGGGGAGACCAGGGCGATGCCGACCGCTGCCTGTTCGAAGGTGACCTGGAAGCGGTTCTCGCTCTGCTGCAACTGGTTCTGGGTGTTCATCAGCTCCTGCCAGCGCAGGACCTCTCTGGCCCGGGCGCGATGAAAGGCGGCACTGAGCACGCTGATGAGCAGACCGTTGGCGATGAGCAGGCACCATTGCACCAGATCCTGGCCAGCCTCGACACTCAGTGAATAGATGGGGGGGAGCATGAAATAGCTGGTGACCAGGGCGGTGATCAGGGTGCAGAGCAGACCAGGCAACAAGCCCCCCAACAGGGCGCAGACGATGATGGGCAGCATGAAGAGAACCAGCAGCGGTCGCTCACCAAAGGCGATGGGCAGCTGGACACGGATTTGCAACATCAGAACGGGCAGCAGCACGGCCAGCAGGGAGATCCCCCAGCGCTGGGTAGAGGGGCGCACATGCCACAGGGGTGACCAGCTCATCATGGGAGATCCTCCGGTGGCATGGGGGCCTGGGGATAGGGGGGCGGCACTCCGAGCTGACGGGAGAGCCCGTTGATCTGGTGCTTGAGGGCCAGCATGGCGAGCTCCCTGTCCACCATCACCTTGTTGAACCGCTCCAGCTCATGGTTCTGCTGGCGCAGCTCGCTGGCCTGGCGGGTCAGGGCCTGTTCAACCTGCTCCCGTTCGGTGACATCGAGCAGAATGCCGATGATGGCGGGCTGGCCGAGGTAGTCGACGCGCCGCCCGTACAGCTCGACCTCCAGGGATTCCCCGTGCTGATGCAGGGCACTGAAGCGGGTGTGGATATCGCGCGCGTCCTGCTCGCACGCGTGCACCAGCTCGGCGACCCTGGTGCTGTCCTTGGGAGCGGCAAGGGCGTGTAACTGGCCAACGGCGATCAGCGCCCCCGGGGTGTCATAGCCAAACAGTCGGGCAAAACAGGGGTTGATGTAGCAGAGCCGACCCTGCTGGATGATGTAGATCCCGGCAAGGGATTGCTCCACCAGGGCACGGAACAGCCCCTCGCGCTCTCGCAAGTCGGCCTCGGCCCGTTTGAAGTCCGTGATGTCCCGAGAGATGCCGAAGATCCCGATCACCTGCCCCTCGCTGTCTTGCAAGGGGCCTTTGGTTGCGAGAAACACATGCTCGCCATCGGGCAGGGTCAGGTACTCCTCCTCGGTCTGCACCCGGTTGCGCTCTATGACCTGGCGCCCGGATGCCATCAGCATCTGCGCCTGCTGCGGCGGGAAGAGCGTCAGATCATCCTGGCCCAGCACCTCGTCAACCGGCTTGCCGACAAACTGGCTGGCGGCCCGGTTGAAGAGGATGTATCTGCCCTCCTTGTTCTTGGCGAAGATGGCGTCTTCCGAGCTGTCGGCGATGGCGGAGAGCAGTTGCAACGCCTCCAGCCGCTGGGACTGGGAGTGCTGAAGCTGCTCGGCCATCTGCAGCCGGGTGTGCTGGCGCAGCAGGATGATGCCGGCGTTGGTGACAAAGAGCACCAGCAGGCCGATGAGACCGATCCAGACGCTCTCCTTGAAGGTGGCCTGGTAGAGTTCCGCCTTGTCGATCTTGGCCAGCAGGTACCAGTCCGTGTTCATGACCGGATAGACAACCCCGAAGACCTCGCTGCCCCGGTAATCCTGGCCATAAAGCACCTGGGGCGTGCCGCGTTCGGCGAGCCGCAAATACTGGGCTGCCAGCAGGGTGGGGTGGGTGACGGGATAGTGCAGGGTGAGAGCCGGTTCCGGGCGATAGCGCAGGCTACTCAGATAGTGGACCTGATCCCCCTGCTGGCGAAACAGAATGGCTTCTCCGCTGCTGTCTGGGATGGGCCAGGTACGAAGGATGCGATCGGCCCAGTCAGTACCGATGATGTGCAGCGCGAGGACGGTGGTCCCGTGGCCTGACGGGCCGAGGGGAGCCAGAAAATCCAGTCTGGCGTATCCCTTTCCATCGACATAGGGGGCCACTCTGAGCACCTTGCCTGCCTCAACCCGGGAAAGGGCGGCCTGCAGGGGACTATTCACGGGGCCAGCCCCCGGGGTCTGCCACAGGATATGGCCGGCAGGATCAAGCAGGGTCGCCCCCTGGAATCCACGCAGCGAGAGGACGTCCTGCAGTTGTGTCAGCCACTGTGTCTTTGCCGTCAGCCCATCAGGAGGCAGGGCACCATAACGCGGGCTCTCGATGATCTGGCGGACATCCTGATCGCGGTTGTCGAGCCATTCGGTGATGCGCCGGCTTTTGAGATCGGCGATGGCTTCGAGACGGGCCACTTCCGTGTCCCGGGTCAGTTCGATGTTGCGGGCGATGGCCATGGCGGTCAGGGCCAGGATGAGCCCGTTGAGCAGCAGGAAGGGGATCCACTGACGCCGGGAGAGGGCGGGCGTCACCGCTGGCTGGCTGATGCGACGACGCAGCATGGCATAAAGCATGAGGGCCGTGATGAGGATGAAGAGCCAGCCCTTGATGGTGCTTGCCATGGCGAACTGGGCAGGGGTGCTGAACAGCCACTCCACCGCCTTGTCGGAGAGCAGGATCCACAGGCTTGCCACGGCGGCATAGGTGAGCACGACGTTGAGCACATGTGCCCGGGTCAGAGGAGCCTCAGCCATCCACGGCCTCGCTGCCATCCTGGTAGCGTTCGGCAATGGTGACGAACGCGTCGAAATGGCGATCGAAGGCGGTCACGACATCGGGATCGAAATGGTGGCCGCTGCCGGAGAGGATGAGGGCGCGAGCCTCGTCGTAGCTCATGGCCGGCTTGTAGACCCTGGCGCAGATGAGGGCGTCAAACACGTCTGCCAGCGCCATCAGGCGAGCCGAGAGGGGGATGGCGTCCCCTTGCAAGCCGTCCGGGTAGCCGCTGCCATCCCACTTCTCGTGGTGCCAGTGGGCGATCTCCTTGGCCAGGGTGAGGAAGGCCAGGGGCTGCTCCATGTCCTGTTCGGCCTCCTCGATGGCATCGCTGCCGAGCTTGGCGTGGGTGCGCATGATCTGCCACTCCTCCGGGGTCAGCTTGCCCGGTTTGAGCAGGATGTGGTCGGGAATGCCCACCTTGCCGATATCATGAAGCGGTGCGGAGCGGCTCAGCAGGTCGATGTAACCCGGGGTCAGGGTATCGGCGAAACGGGGGTGATCAGCCAGGGCGCTCGCCAGCAGACGCACATAGCCCTGGGTGCGCAGGATATGGTTGCCGGTTTCGGGGTCGCGGATCTCCGCCAGATGGGCGAGGGCGCGGATGGAGACCTGCTGGATCAGGTCGTTTTCCGCCATTCGCCGCGCGACCTCGGCTTCCAGCGCCGCATTCTGGTTTTGCAGGCCGTCACGGGCCTGCTTTGCCTCCAGCTGGGTACGCACCCGGGCCTGAACGACCACCGGCTTGATGGGCTTGGTGATGTAGTCGGCGGCGCCGAGGGAGAGGCCGAACTCCTCGCTTTGGGGGTCGGCGAGGGCGGTGAGCAGAACGACGGGAATACGGCTGCTGATCGGGGACTGACGTAATTGCCTGAGCACTTCATAACCATCCATGCCGGGCATCATCACATCCAGCAGGATGAGGTCAGGCTTTGGATCCGCGCTGACGATGCGCAGGCATTTTTCCCCGCTCTGTGCAGCCAGCACGCGGTAATGAGGCGAAAGCAATTCGGTCAGTACCATCAGATTTTCGGGTGAGTCGTCGACGATCAGGATGGTGGCGTTGTGAGGTGTCAACATATGTCTTCCATGACGCTATCCCTGTGAGGTCGAGTATAGAGCCAATTGCTGCCAAATCATAAGGTTCGCCCCCATCGGGGAGAAAGAGGCCTGCCCGGATGGGCAGGCTGTCTGATGCCGGAAAGGGGCGCGTCACGCAGCGCGGCCGTCACCCCAGCAGTGAATGGCTTCTGCCACGTCAAACTTGCCCTCCAGCAGGGCACGGCCGAGGATGATCCCCTTGACGCCGGTTCCCTTGAGCGCCTCGATATCCGCCAGACCGCCGATACCGCCGGACGCCTGGAAGCCGACGCTCGGGTAGCGGGCGCAGAGATCCCGGTAGAGTTCGACGTTGGTGCCCGCCAGGGTACCGTCCCGGCTGATGTCGGTGCAGAGCACATGCCTGAGTCCGGCGGGGAGGAAGCGCTCGATCAGCGCCTCGATGGAGATGCCGCTGTTCTCCTGCCAGCCAGCCACTGCGATGTGGCGGTTGCCCTGTTCATCGATGTTGACATCCAGGGCCAGCACGATGCGCTCGGGACCATATTTCTCCATCCAGCTGGCCACCAGATCCGGGGATTTGACGGCGGTGGAACCGATCACCACCCGGCTGGCGCCGGCCGCCAGCAAGTCGGCCACATCCTGTTCGCTGCGCACGCCGCCGCCGACCTGCACCGGTGCCTCGGTGGCGGACAGCAGCTGGGCGATGAGGGCCAACTGGCGGGCCTTGGCATCCTTGGCGCCGTCCAGATCCACCAGGTGCAGCTGCGCCGCCCCCTGGCTGACATAGCCATCGAAGCGGGCCTGCGGGTTGTCGCTGTAGGCGGTTTTCTGGCCGTAGTCGCCCTGGTAGAGGCGCACGACCTGACCGTTGATAAGGTCGATTGCGGGAATAATCATGCCTGTCATAGCTCCAGAAAGTTTTGCAGTAGGCGGGCACCGGCCGGGCCGGATCGCTCCGGGTGGAATTGGGCGCCAAAGAAGTTGTCCCGCCCGACGATGGCGGTAAAGGGCAGGCCGTAGTCGCAGGTCGCCAGGGTCGCGTCGGTCACCTCCAGCGCATAGGAGTGGACAAAGTAGAAGTAGCTGCCGCTGGGGATGCCTTTGAGTAGCGGGTGGGTCTCGTCGTGTTCAATCTGGTTCCAGCCCATGTGGGGCAGGCGCAGGTTGCCCACCTCCATCAGGCGGATCCTGCCAGGCACGATGCCGAGGCAGTCGATGAGCGCTCCTTCGCTGCCATCGGCGCTCATGTTCTCTTCCGAGGCCTGTGCCAGCATCTGCATGCCGAGGCAAAAACCGAGCAGCGGCTGCTTGGCGGCGCGAATGAGGGGCACCAGTTCCCGCTCATTGAGGTTCTTCATGGCGGCGATGGCAGTGCCGACGCCGGGCAGGATCAGCTTGTCGGCCTGCTCGATGTCGGCGGCCTTGCAGCTCACCCTGGGCTGCACGCCGAGGCGCTCGAACGCCATGCGCACCGAGGCGAGATTGGCGCAGCCGGTGTCGATGATGACCAGGTTCTGTTTCCCCATCACAGCACCCCCTTGCTGGAGGGAAGCTCGCTCCCTTCCACGCGAATGGCCTGGCGCAGGGCGCGGCCAAAGCCTTTGAACAGCGCTTCCACCTGGTGGTGGGTGTTGCCGCTGCCCACCTTCATCTGCAAGGTGATGGCCATGGCGTCAGAGAGGGAGCGGAAGAAGTGGGGCACCATCTCGGTGGCCATCTCTCCCACGCTGTCGCGACCAAAGCCGCTCGGGCAGTCGAACACGAAGTAGGGACGGCCGCTCAGATCCAGCGCCGTGGCCACGTCCAGCTCGGTCAGCGAGGTGTTGTCAGCCTCCTGGCGGGGACGCCCGTCGATCACCGCCTGCACCTCGTCCATCGCCAGCACGAAGCCGAAGCGGCCGATGCCGCGCTTGTTGCCAAGGGCCTGGCGCAGGGCTTGACCCAGCGCCAATCCCACATCTTCCACCGTGTGGTGATCGTCGATGTGCAGATCGCCGCTCACTTTGAGCTTGAGGCGAAAGCCCGCGTGGGTCGCTATCTGATCCAGCATGTGATCGAAGAAGCCGATGCCGGTGGCGATCTGGTTGCCACCGCTCTTGTCGAGATCCACCGCCACCTGGATGCGGGTCTCCTTGGTGTAGCGCTCCACCTCGGCCACGCGCCCCTTGGAGAGCAGCTGATCACGAATGACAGTCCAGCCGTGATCTTGCGGGTGGTAACGTATGCTGCGGATGCCCATGTTCTCGGCAAGCTGGATGTCGGTCTGTCTGTCGCCAATCACGAAGGAGTTGGCAAAGTCGATGCGGCCCGAGGCGAGATACTCCTTCACCAGCCCAAGGTGAGGCTTGCGGCAGCTGCAACCGTCGGTAGGGAAGTGTGGACAGATCAGCACTTGCTCCCAGGTAACACCCTGGGATTCGAAGAGGTGCATCATCAGGTCGTGGGGCGGCTGGAAGTGTTCAAGGGGCAGGCTGGCGGTGCCGAGCCCATCCTGGTTGGTCACCATCACCAGCACGTAGCCGGCGGCCTGGAGCTCACGCAGCACAGGTATCACCATGGGCTCGAAGCGCAGCTTCGCAAGGCTGTCCACCTGCTTGTCGGTGACCGGCTCCTCGATCAGGGTGCCGTCACGGTCGATAAACAAAAACGGGGTTTTCATCGCTACATCCTTGCTTGTCTTACAGAGAGGGTGGGGGCAGGTCACGCAGCACGGCCAGCACGGCGTCCATTTCGCCCTGATAGCCGATGGTGATGCGGATGCTGTTGTCAAGGCCAGGCTTGCTGGAGAAATCACGCAAGATGATGCCGGCGGCCTTCATGGCGGCGAACACGGCGGCGCCATCTTTGAAGCGCACCAGCACGAAGTTGCCCTTGTCCTCGAACACTTCCTTGACGCAGGGCAGACGAAGCAGCTCCGCCTTGATGAGCGCCTTTTGCTTGTTGAGTTCCAGCACCCGCTCCTGCATCAGTTCCAGCCCCATGGGAGAGAGCGCCTGGGCGGCAATCTGGGCGATGGGGTCGGGAATGGGGTAGGGCGCGATCACCTTGGCCAGCATGGCAATCACCTCGGGATCCCCCAAAGTAAAGCCGCAGCGGATCCCTGCCAGGGCGAAGGCCTTGGAGAGGGTGCGGGTCACCACCAGGTTCGGGTATTGGGCGAGCAGGTCCACCACGGAGGCCTCCGGGCAGAACTCGATGTAGGCCTCGTCCACGACGATGATGGCGCGGTCCCGGGCCTTCTCCAGCAGGGCGACGAGTCCCTTGCGGCCCACCAGATCCCCGGTGGGATTGTTGGGGGAGCAGAGGAACACCAGCTTCACGTCAGAGAGGCGATCGGCGATGGCGGGCCAGTCCGGCTGACGGCTGGCGGTCAATGGCTGCTCGACAATCCCCACGCCACAGGTCTCGGCGCTGATGGCGTACATGCCGTAGGTGGGGGGGCAGATGAGGATTTGATCTTCCCCTGCCTCGCAGAAGGTGCGGATCAAGAGCTCGATGGCCTCGTCGGCACCGCGGCTTACCAGCACCTGATCCGGATTGACCCCGGCGTAGGCGGCATAGCCATTCACCACCTCGGCCGGCTGGCACTCGGGATAGCGGTTGAGGCGGCTCCCCTCGACGGTGAAGGGATAGGCCAGGGGGGCCTCGTTGGCATTGAGCCAGACGTGGCCCTGGCCGCCGATGCGGCGAGCGGACTGGTAGGGAGTGAGAGCCCGCACAACGCGACGGGCCAGATTGACGATGCTCATGACAAATCCTTCTGCTGTGCTGTTTGTTGGGGCTCGGCGGCCAGGGCGTTCAACCTGAGGGTGACGGCATGCTTGTGGGCATCGAGCCCCTCGGCCTGGGCGATGCGCTGGACGATGGGGCCAAGGCCGCGAATGCCGTCTGCAGTGAGCTCTTGAACCGTGTAGCGGCGCTGATAGTCGGCAAGCCCCAAGCTCGAGCAGGTGCGGGCATAGCCGTAGGTGGGCAGGGTGTGGTTGGTGCCGCTGGCGTAATCACCGACCGACTCCGGTGTCCATGCCCCGAGGAAGATGGAGCCCGCGTTCTCGAGCTTGTCCAGCAGATCCCGGGGGGCCCGGGTCTGCACGATGAGGTGTTCCGGTGCATAGGCGTTGGAGATGGCGCAGGCCTCCTCCAGGTTGTCGCAGAGGATCACCAGGCTTGCCTTCAGGGCTTGCTCGGCGATGTCGCGGCGGCTGAGGTCGGCGAGTTGCGCCTGGATCTCGCTGCCGATGGCATCGGCCAGGGAAGCGGAGGTGGTGACCAGCACCACCTGGCTGTCGGGGCCGTGCTCGGCCTGGGAGAGCAGATCCGATGCCACGAAGGCCGGGTTGGCGCTCTCGTCTGCGATCACCAGCACCTCGGAGGGGCCGGCTGGCATGTCGATGGCGGCGCCCCGCCAGTCACGGGAAACCTGGCCCTTGGCTTCGGTCACATAGGCGTTGCCCGGGCCGAAGATCTTGTCCACCTTGGGGATGGTCTGCGTGCCATAGGCCATGGCCGCGATGGCCTGGGCGCCGCCGATGGCGAACACCTGGCGAACGCCACAGGCGCGGGCGGCAAACAGGATCTCGTCGCTCGCCGGAGACGGGGTGCAGAGCACCACCTCACGGCAACCGGCCAGGCTTGCCGGAATGGCCAGCATCATCACGGTGGAGGGGAGCGGCGCGCTGCCTCCCGGGACATAGAGACCGACCCGGCTGATGGGTTGGGTGCGCAGCTCGCACAGCACCCCGGGCTGGGTCTCGACGCGCACGACGGGCTGCACCTGGGCGGCGTGGAAGGTACGGATATTGGCGATGGCGGCCTCGATGGCGCCCTTGATGTCATCACCGAGTCGAGTGCAGGCGGCATCCACCTCCGCGTCGCTCACCCGAAGCTGTTCGCGGGGCGCGCGTTCGAAACGCTGGCTCAGCTCGCGCAGGGCCTCATCGCCCCGGCTGCGTACCGCGGCAATGATGTCTCGCACCACGGTACCGATGTCGGCTTCGTCGCCAAGGGCGGGCCGGGTCAGGACCTCGGCTTGCCGGGCGGGGGAGAGGGTCTTCCAGATCAGGGTCTGCATGATGTGTCTTCCTTATTCCATCTCTCTCGGCTTATTCCATCATCTTTTCAATGGGCAGCACCAGGATGGAGCTGGCACCCAGGGCCTTGAGCTGTTCCATGGTCTCCCAGAACAGGGTTTCGCTGGAGACGACGTGCAGGGCCACCTGGTTGGTGTCACCGGCGAGCTGCATGATGGTGGGACGCTCCGCCCCCGGCAGCAGATCGGTGATGGCATCGAGCTTGTCTTTGGGGGCGTGCAGCATGATGTATTTGCTTTCGCGCGCCTGTTGCATCCCCTGGATGCGGGGCAGCAGCTTGTCAATGAGCTTCTGCTTGGCATCGTTCAGGGGGTTGGGGGCCTGCACCAGCACGGCCTTGGAGCGGTAGATCACCTCGACCTCTTTCAGGCCGTTGGCTTCCAGGGTTGCGCCGGTGGAGACCAGATCGCAGATGGCATCGGCCAGACCCGCGCGGGGGGCCACTTCCACCGAGCCGCCCAGCATCACGCTCTTGAAGCCCAGGCCCTTCTCGTCGAAGAAGCGCTTGAGCAGACCGGGGTAGGAGGTGGCGATGCGCTTGCCGGCCAGGCTCTCGGGTCCTGTGTAGTTGACATCGTCCGGCACCGCCAGAGAGAGGCGGCAGCCGCCGAAGTCGAGCTGTTTGAGGGTCTTCACCGCAAAGGGCTGCCCCTGGGCTGCGCGGATGAGCTGCACCTCTTCGAGAACGTTCTCGCCGATGATGCCAAGATCGACCACCCCTTCCATCACCAGACCCGGGATGTCGTCATCACGCACTCGCAGAATGTCGATGGGCATGTTCTCGACATGGGCGATGAGGCGCTGTTCCCGCAGGTTGATCTTGAGGCCGCAGCTCTTGAAGAGGGCCTGGGAATCCTGGCTCAGACGACCGGATTTTTGCATGGCGATGCGCAGACGTTGTGTTTCCATTGCTCGATTTCCTTCTAGTCAAAAACGAAAAAACCCTCGGAAGTATGTGCTTCCGAGGGTTTATGAATCTTGCGGTCCTTTTGGAAGTCACCAGTTAAGTGTCTTCCAGCAGTCAACCTCCTGAAAGACTATTCGGGATGATGATGGTGATGATGAGTCTTCAGGGTGGTGAACTTCATGATGTAATCAATCCTTTACAAATCAGATGCCGTTGTTGACGCCCGGTTTAAACTACCTGCCTTGACAGAAAATGCAACCGAAAAATGTGATCCGGACGATTAAAGTTGAGAAAACGGTTTTCCGGTCGATAACTAGACAATGAGATGCCAAAGGAGGCGACATCATGCCCAGCCAGGACCTGCTATTTCCCATCCTGCCCCGCGCACCCTCGACACCGAGCCCGGATGACATCAAGCGGGAGGTGACCCAGATCAGCCAGAAACATCAGCTGCGCAAGATAGGCACCGACAATGGCGGAGGTGGCCAGCATCACCAGCAGAGAGAGCAGCCGCCAAAGCCTGATCAACCAGCGGTGCAGGATGATGATCACAAACCGGATCCGGACCACCGGATTGATCTCTTCGTCTGAACGCATTATCAGTCCCGCTTTTTCCGCGCTTTTGGCATAATGCCCGCTTTTGCAGCGGGACATGCCTTTGACCATCATCCAGACCCTGTTCAAGCCAGACGGCCCCCTGGCCCGCCATATTGACGGCTTCAAGGCCCGTGCCCCGCAACTGGAGATGGCCGAGGCGGTGTCGCGCGCCATCAAGCAAGGTGGCCGCTTGCTGGTGGAGGCTGGAACGGGCACTGGCAAAACCTATGCCTATCTGGTGCCTGCGCTGGAATCCGGCAAGCGGGTGGTGATCAGTACCGGGTCCAAGAATCTGCAGGAGCAGCTCTTCTATCGGGATCTGCCCACCATCACGGGGGCGCTTCACTACACCCCGCCGGTGGCACTGCTCAAGGGGCGCAGCAATTACCTCTGCATCGAGCGGATGAACCGGCTGTTGAGTGAATCCCATCTGCAAAAGCCCGAGATCCTGAGCGATCTCGTGAAGGTCAAATCCTGGTCGACCGCCACCGACAACGGCGATGTGGGGGATATCCCGGGGCTACAGGAGAACGCCGAGATCCTTGCCCACGTCACCAGCACCAACGACAACTGCCTGGGTCGCGACTGCCCCTATTACGATGATTGTCACCTGGTCATCGCCCGGCGCCGTGCCATGGACGCCCAGGTAGTGGTGATCAACCACCACCTCTTTTTCGCCGACATGGCGGTCAAAGACACCGGTTTTGGCGAGCTGGTGCCCGAGGCGCAGGTCTATGTCTTCGACGAGGCGCACCAGCTGCCCGAGATCGCCAGCCACTACTTCGGCAAGTCCGTGGGCAGCCGCACCATCCTGGATTTGGCGCAGGATATCCAGCTCGCCTACCGGGCAGAGGCTCATGACATGGCCCAGCTTGGCAAGGCGGCGGACAGGCTCGCCATTGCCAGTCAGGATCTGCGCCTTGCCTTCGGCGTGGAGGGGGGGCGCGGCAACACCCGGGATCTGCTGAGACAATCCCTCTGGGCCCAGGCGCTGGCCCGCCTCAACGATGCCATCGGGCTCTGTTATGAAGTGCTGAAACTGGCGCTCGGGCGAGGGGAGCAGCTGGATCACTGCTTCGAGCGCATCAGTGAGCTGCGCACTCGCCTTGGGGAGGTGCTGGCGGTCAACCAGACCGGTTTCTCCTACTGGTATGACTGTTCGCGTCTGCACTTTACCCTCAATCTGACGCCGCTGTCGGTCGCCGAGCGCTTCGGTGCCGAGGTGCAGCGCCCCGAGGTGGCCTGGGTCTTCACCTCGGCCACCTTGACGGTGGACAATCGCTTCGCCCACTTCGTCGCCGAGATGGGGCTGGCCGGCAGCGCCGAACTCATTCTCGACAGTCCGTTCGATTACGCCGAGCAGGCGCGCCTGTGCGTACCCCGTTTCCTGCCAGAGCCCAATGCCTTCGGGCGCGGGGAGCAGCTAGCGACCCTGATGATCCCCCTCATCAACAAGACGCCGGGGGGGTGCTTCTTCCTCTGCACCAGCCATCAGGTGATGCGCCAGGTGGCCGAGGTGCTGCGCCGGGAAATCGGCCGCACCGTCCTGCTGCAAGGGGAAGACAACAAGCAGCGGCTGCTCAAGAGCTTCGTGGAGAACGGTCGGGCCGTGCTGGTGGCCACCAGCAGTTTCTGGGAAGGGATAGACGTGCGGGGGGCGGCATTGTCCTGTGTTATCATCGACAAGCTGCCCTTTGCGAGCCCGGACGATCCCCAGCTCAAGGCTCGGGTGGAGGATTGCAAGCTCAAGGGGGGAGATCCCTTTGCCGAGCTGCAGTTGCCCAAGGCGGTGATTGCCCTCAAGCAGGGGGTGGGGCGGCTCATCCGTGATCGCAGTGATCACGGCGTACTGGTTATTTGTGATCCCCGGGTGGTCAACAAGCCCTATGGCGCCACCTTCATCAAGAGTCTGCCTGCCATCCCACGGACCCGGGAGCTGGCGACCCTGGGAGAATTTTTCGGACCACGGGAGTGAGTCCGCCGCGCCGGGGCTGATTGCACCCGGCCATGCATGACGGCAGGCCTTGGCCATGCTGACGATTTAACTGACTGATGTGAAGAGAATAAAAAGAATGGATGAGTTGAAGATCCTGGCCGTGGATACCGCCACCGAAGCCTGCTCCGCAGCCCTCATGGTGGGCGATACCCTCTACTCCCGCTGGGAAGAGGCGCCCCGTGACCATACCCGCAAGATCCTGCCCATGGTTCAGGCTCTGTTGGATGAAGCAGGTCTATCGTTGGATGAGCTCGACGCCATCGCCTTCGGCCGTGGGCCTGGCTCCTTCACCGGGGTACGGATCGGGATCAGCGTGGCCCAGGGGCTCGCCTTTGGTGCCGGCGTGCCGATGATCGGTGTCTCCACCCTGGCAGCCATGGCCCAGGGGGCCCATAAGCTGGAAGGGGCCGAGCAGGTGCTTGCCGCCATCGATGCGCGCATGGACGAGGTCTATTTCGGCCACTACGCCTTGGTGGACGGAGTGATGACGCTGGTGGGCGAGGAGGTGGTGAGCGAACCAGCCGCACTGGTGCAGTCCCGTGACAAGCTTACTGGCGCGGTGAGCTGCGTTGGCACCGGTTTTGAAACCTATGGCGAGACCCTGTGCGGCCTGGCAGATGTGCTGATGCCAAGCCAGGTGCGTTTCCCGGCGGCCGCCGACATGCTGCCTCTGGCACGCCAGGCCTGGTTTGCGGGTGAGGCGGTGCCGGTTGAGCAAGCCACCCCTGTCTATCTGCGTGACAAGGTGACCTGGAAGAAACTGCCGGGTCGCGAATAGGCGGCAACGGCTGCCCCGGGCTGCTTTGTCGGATGATGAAGGAGAGACGAATGAGAAAATCCGTGTTCATGCTGGGATTGGTGGGGCTGCTGCTGGGCGGTTGCAGCACGGTGCCCAAAGAGCTTGCCTATGAGCCTGCGGATCAGCTGGTGGCCTATCAACCCGCTCTGCAGGGGATGGAAGGCAAGCCGGCCCGCTGGAGCGGTGTCATCTCGGCGGTCCACAACAAGGCGGATCAGAGTGTCATCGAGGTGGTCTATCTGCCCCTCAAGTCCAACGGGGTGCCGGAGCAGACCGAGCAGAGCCCCGGTCGTTTTCTCGCCATCATGCAGGGGTTTGTCGACCCGACCCTCTATGCCAAGGGTCGCAGCCTGACGGTGCTCGGCACCCTCGACAAGCCGGTGGACAGCCAGATTGGCGAGCACAAGTATCGCTTCTCGGTACTCAAGGTGACGGGGAGCAAGCTGTGGCCACCGGTGAAGGAGGTGGAGATCCGCTACATGGATCCCTACTTTTACGATCCTTTCTATGATCCCTTCTGGCCCAGACGGCCCCTGCGCCGCTGAGGAGCCCGGATGACGGCGACATTGCAGGAGCGCAGGCTGCGCCTGGCGGACGGGCGGCACATCGCCCTGCTGGACAATGGTCAGGAGGGCAGACCGCTGCTGGTGGCCCTCCATGGCTGGCTCGACAACGGTGCCAGCTTTTTGCCTCTGGCCCCCTGGCTGGGGGCGTTTCATCTGGTCTGCGTCGATCTGCCGGGCCATGGTCACTCCGATCACAAGTCGACTCCCTATGTCTTCGTGGACTGGCTGGATGATCTCTACCAGATCACCCAGGCCGCGGGCTGGCAGCGTTTCATCCTGCTTGGTCACTCCCTGGGGGCGCTGATTGCCTCTGCCTATGCTGGCGTTTTTCCCGAGCAAATCGAGCGGCTCATTCTGCTGGAGGGGCTCGGCCCCTTGAGCCAGCCCGACGAGGAGGTACCGGGGCAGCTGCGCCGCGCCATCCTCAACCGCACTCGTACCCGTGAGCGTGCAACCAGTGGATTTGCCACCCTCGAGGAGGCGGTGGCTGCCCGCTGCAAGGTGGCGGACATCCCCCCGAGTGCGGCACGCCTTATCTGCGAGCGACAACTGGAGGCGCGGGCAGGGCGCTGGTATTGGCGCAGTGATCCCCGTCTTCGCGATCTCTCGCCCCTGCGCATGAGCGAGGGGCAGGCCCAGGCCCTGATCCGGGCCATCGTCTGTCCGGTGCTCTTTATCCGGGGAGAGCAGGGCTTCCCCGGGCTCCTGGCACAGTGGCAGTTGCGGGAGGCGGTCTTTGGCCACATTGAACGGGTGACAGTGGCAGGAGGCCATCATTTTCATATGGAAAATTCATCAGAAACCGCCGTTTATATCGAAAACTTCGCTGAAATCCGGTAGGATCGGCGGCTTTGAATCATGTCAGGTTTGCTTTCTCCCTCACACTTCCCGTTGTTAATTCACTGTTAATTGATGTTGCCTTATGTAAATATGTGCGGCATTAGAGCATGAACTTAAAACAATTGATTGAAATGGATGTGACAGGGACGGAGGCAACACAGTGAGCGCACAGGTGCGAGTTATGCAGGAGAAGTTCGTGGAAAGAGTCTGGCTGAAGCGTTATCCAGAAGGGGTGCCCGCCGAGATCAATCCAGACCAATACGGCTCTCTGGTCGAGATGTTTGAAGAGTCGGTGAACCAGTTCGCCGATCAACCCGCCTTCGTCAACATGGGGCAGACCATTACCTACCGCCGGCTGGAGGAGCAGTCCCGAGCCTTCGCCGCCTACCTGCAAAACGAGCTGAAGCTCGGCAAGGGGGACAGGGTGGCCGTGATGATGCCGAACCTGCTGCAATACCCCATCGCGGTATTCGGCATCCTGCGGGCCGGCATGACGGTGGTGAACGTCAACCCCCTCTATACCCCGCGCGAGCTGGAGCATCAGTTGAAAGACTCCGGCGCCAAGGCCATCGTCATCGTCTCCAACTTTGCCCACACCCTGGAAAAAGTGGTGTATGACACCCCGGTCAAGCATGTGATCCTGACCCGGATGGGGGACAACCTGGGGCTGGCCAAGGGGACCCTGGTCAACTTCGTGGTCAAATACGTCAAGAAGCTGGTGCCCAAGTACAACTTGCCCCATGCCAGCACCATGCGCCAGGCCCTCGCCAAGGGGCGCTACCTGCAGTACATCAAACCCGAGATCAGCAACCAGGACATCGCCTTCCTGCAATACACCGGCGGGACCACCGGCCTCTCCAAGGGGGCCATGCTGACTCATCGCAACATGATCGCCAACGTTGAGCAGTGCCTCGGTGTCTATGGCCCTGTGCTGGAGCGCGGCAAGGAGTTCGTGGTCACGGCGCTGCCGCTCTATCACGTCTTCGCCCTGACAGTGAACTGCCTGCTGTTCATGCGTCTGGGGGGCTACAACCTGCTCATCAGCAACCCCCGCGACATCCCGGGCTTTGTCAAAGAGATCAAGAAGTATCCTTTCACCTGCATCACCGGGGTCAATACCCTGTTCAACGCCCTGGTCAACAACGACGAGTTCAAGGGCATGGATTTTGCCAAGCTCAAGCTCACCATCGGTGGCGGCATGGCGGTGCAACGGGCGGTGGCCGAGCAGTGGAAGGGGCTGACCGGCACCCCGCTGCTGGAGGGCTATGGCCTGACCGAGTGCTCGCCCCTGGTGAGCGTCTGCCCCTATGATCTGGTGGATTACAACGGCTCCATCGGTCTGCCGGTCTGTTCCACCGAGATCCGTCTGGTGGATGACGAGGGGAACCAGGTCACCGAACGGGGTGCCCCCGGCGAGATGCAGGTGCGCGGTCCTCAGGTGATGACCGGCTACTGGCAGCGCCCGGAGGCGACCGCCGAGGTGATGCAGGATGGCTGGCTCTGCACCGGCGACATTGCGGTATGCGACGAGCAGGGTTTCTTCAAGATCGTCGATCGCAAGAAGGACATGATCCTGGTCTCCGGCTTCAACGTCTACCCGAACGAGATAGAAGACGTGGTGGCCCTGCATCCCAAGGTGCTGGAGGTGGCCGCCGTCGGCGTACCCAACCCGGTGTCCGGCGAGCAGGTGAAGATCTTCGTGGTCAAGAAAGATGCAAAGCTGGCGGAAGAGGAGATAATTGCCCACTGCCGCAAACATCTGACTGCCTATAAGGTGCCGAAACTGGTAGAATTTCGCGACGAACTTCCCAAGACCAACGTGGGCAAGATCCTGCGCCGCGTGTTGCGCGACGAGGAGATTGCCAAGCAGTAACCGGCATGCACTGCTTTGCAGTCCAGCGCTGTCGTTATGCAAAACCGTGGGACATCCACGGTTTTTTCTTTCTGGATCCGACCAACGTGCAGGCAACGATGCAATATCAACTCATTTCACAGCAAGCCGAACTGGATCAGTATCTCGCTTCTCTGGCCGACGTTCCCCTGGCCATCGATACCGAATTCGTTCGCACCCGTACCTACTATCCCCAGCTCGGTCTGTTCCAGATCTACGATGGCAAGCAGCTTGCCCTGCTCGATCCCCTGACCCTGGATCTCTCCGGTTTGTGGCAGCGCCTCGGTCGGGCCGGACAGATTGCCATCCTGCACGCCTCCGGTGAGGATCTGGAACTTATCCAGCATCAGGCGGGTCACCTGCCCAACCAGATGCACGATACCCAGCTGGCGGCAGCCTTCCTGGGCCATGGCGTGTCGGTGGGGTTTGGCGCCCTGGTCAACGAATTCCTCGGGGTCGAGCTTGAGAAGGATCAGGCCCGTACCGACTGGCTGGCGCGCCCCCTTACCCCTCGTCAGCTGGAATATGCCGCGGCGGATGTCTTCTACCTCATGCCCCTCTACGAGAAGGTGATGGCCAGACTGCGCGAGAGCGGCAAGTTCCCCTGGTTCGAGCAGGAGTGCCAGAACCACTCTGCCCGCAAGACCCAGGGCAGCGATCCCCGTCAGGCCTACCTCGAGATCGTCAACGCCTGGCAACTGGGTCGCCGTGAGCTGGCCATCCTGCGCGAGCTGGCCGCCTGGCGCCAGCAGGAAGCTGTACGCCGGGATCTCGCCCTCAACTTCGTGGTCAAAGAGCTGCACCTGTTCAAGGTGGCGGAGCGTCGTCCCGCTTCCCTTCGGGATCTCAACGAACTGGGCCTCTCGCCCATCGAGATCAAGATCCACGGCAAGCGGATGCTGGACATCGTCGCCGCCGCCCAGCAGAGCGACCCTGCGAGCTGGCCCGATCCCATCCGCCGTCTGGTGGACTTCCCCCAGTACAAGGCCGAGCTCAAGCGCATCAAGGCCATGGTGGAGGAGAAGGCCAAGGCCAGCAACATTCCACCGGAACTGGTGGCGAGCAAGAAGATCATCCACCAGTACTTCACCTGGAGCTGGCGCATGAGCGCCGAGGAGCGGGCCAGGGCGGACAAGCCCATGCTGCTGCAAGGGTGGCGTCATGAGCTGGTAGGCCACCTGCTGGCACAGTGACGAGTACGCAGTACGAGAAGGGGAGTCCATGACTCCCCTTTTTCATGCCTGTGCGGCTGCCCCCGGGGTTGCCGGGATCGTCGCGCCAGGGGGTTCGTCATGATGGGAAGCGAGAAGGGGTGGAGGAGGAAAATGGCGGGCACAAAGGGTGCCCCCATCAGAGTTCGTGAGCGTGGAATCCCTTGCGGTAGCGGGCCTCGCAGCGCGGGCAGCGTTGCAGGGTCGGATCCTGTTCCAGCTGTTCAGGGAGCAGCGGCTCCTCACAATCGGAGCAGAAGCCATAGAGCCCCAGATCCATCTGGCAGAGCGCCGCGTCGAGCCGCTTGAGACGTGCCACGCTGTGTTCCACCCCGGGCAGATCGAGACGGCTGGTCAGATCAACCAGTTGATCTCGCTCGCAGCGCTCCACCTTCTGTGCCCAGTCATCTTGTCGACAGGCCTTGAGCTGACGGATCAGCTCCTCTCTTGTTTGCGCCCAGTCGGTCAGAAGGCGCTGATGCCATTCGGCCAACCGGGCTTGCGTCACTTCACACACAGCAGCCCCCAAAAACGAGTGATAAAACTCGGCCAGTATAGGGAAACCCGCGGTTTATCAAGATGACATGAGTCAAGTTAACCGTGCTTTGACGGGTTTTTCCGGCAGGTGCTGCGGCTTACCGGTGATGACGTAGAGCACCCCCGCCACCAGACAGACGACACCTACCAGGGTACTCATGGGGGGCATGATCCCGCGCAGCATGAAGGCGTACAAGAGTCCCGCAAGAGTCTCGAACACAATGAGCGGCCCGACCAGCACGGTCGGCAGGCGCTGGCTCGCTTCGTTCCAGCACAGGGTGCCGAGCCAGGAGCAGAAGAGCCCCACCGCCCCCATCAGCAGCACGAAGCGCAGGGGCGTCGGCCCGAAGGGCAGGGGAAAGTCCGGTGCGCTCAGGGCAAGATGGCCGAGGCTGCCGAGATAGGCAATGAGCGCTACCGGTAGGGTCACCAGCCCCTGGGCGGTGGCCCAGACGGCCGGACTGCGGCCCGGGTGCTCGCGCAGCCAGCGGGCGTTGCGCAGGGGATACCAGGTCCAGCACAGCACGGCGCCCACCGCCAGGGCGAGCCCAAGCAGTTGTTCGGTGCGCGCCTCGGTGTGCCAGATCAGCTCGGCGCTGTTGACCAGATAGAGGCCGGCCCCCATCAGCACCAGGGACGGGTAGAGCCGGGTGCGGGAGAGGCGACCGTCCCGTGCGCCATAGAGGCGGTTGGCGGCCAGGGCCGTCACCACCGGCAGGGTGCCGATAAACATGGCCGCCAGGGGCGAGCCGATGCGCAAGATGGCCCCCGACAGGCAGAAGTAGTAGAGGAGGTTCCCCACCAGAGTAAGGGCGAGGGCCTCTCGCCAGTCGCTGGCCGAGAGGGCCGCCAGGTGTTTGCGGGCCTGCCAGGCGAGCGGCAGCACGATGAGGCCGAAGGCGAGGTAGCGGCCGCTCGCGAGCAGGGCGGGGGGGTAGCCGTCCACCAAGAGGGGGGCGACGAAGATGAGCCCCCACATCAGGCCGGCCAGCAGGGCAAACAGGACTCCGATCAACATGTTTCATATCCGGTAAAGAAGAAGGAGGCCAGCCTAGCAGGGGGGAAGGGGGGCGTATTGAACCAGATTGCGCTTTAGCGGCCAGCCTGCACCTGTTTCTGGTAGCGGACCGGGGTGGTGCCATAGCGGCGCAGGAAGGCACGGTTGAGGTGGGATTGATCGGCCAGACCACAGGTGGCGGCCACCTCGGCAGCAGGCAGGCCTGCGGCCAGCCACCCCTTGGCGCGCTGCAGGCGGATGGCCATCAACATCTGCTGGGGGGTGACGTGAAAGCGGGCCTTGAAGCTGCGCTGGAAGTGGTAGGGGCTGAGATTCACTGCACCGGCCAGCTCGGCCAGGGTAATGGGGCGGGCGAAACAGGCCTGCATATAGTCGATGGCGCGGCCCAGAGGGTGGGCCGCTTCGCGCGGGGCCGCCAGGGCCCGGGCATGGGGGCGCAGGGTCTCGCACACCCTTAGCAGCAGGCCGTCGGCGGCGAGCTCGCTGTCACAGTGCCAGAGGGCATCCAGGGCCGCCTGCAGGACGGGGGCAGTGCGCGGATCGCTTCGCACGGCATCGGTGAAATGCCAGTCGCGCTCGCCGCTGATGGCCTCGAGCCGATCGGCGGGCAGGTAGAGCATGCGATAGCGCCACCCTTGCTCGCAGGCTGACTCGCCCGTGTGCAGCTCATCGGGGTTCATCAGCACCAGGCTGCCGGGACCGGCCAGGAGCTGGCTGCCGCGATAGCGAAAGCGCTCGGCACCGCACTCGATGACACCGAGGCCAAACCCCTCGTGACTATGGGGATCGAAGATGTGGTGCTGGATGTGGGCGCGATAGAGCTCGGTCGCAGGCTGCCCCGGCAGGGCGCGAAAATCGGCCCTGTCGTGCTGATGGGTAAAGTTGACCGGTACTCCCTGCATCCTGACCTCCTGTCAATGAGCCTTCATCATAGGGCGCCGCGGGGTGGCGGCCAAGTCTAGGCCTGTGAGGCGCACTCGCGCTCGAGGGCGGTGCGGATCTCCTCTGCGGTCTTGATGGTGCGGATACGGCGAAACAGCTCGTCGGCCTGGGGGTATTCCCGCACTATGTAGGAGAACCACTGCTTGATGCGGCTCGGGTAGTAGTCGGCCTTGTCGCTCGCCAGATCCTGCTCGGTGTAGGTCACCATCAGTTGCAGTACCTCGGCCCAGCTCATGTGGGCACACCCCGTCTTCATCACGTTGGCCAGGTTGGGCAGGGAGATGGCGCCCCGGCCCACCATGAGGGCATCGCAACCGGACACCCGGGCACAGGTCAGGGCATCGGCATGGTTCCAGATCTCGCCGTTGGCGGTGACGGGGATGGGCAGGGCGCGGCGGATGGCGTCCACGTACTCCCAGTGTGCCGGCGCCTTGTAGCCTTCGCGCTTGGTGCGGGCATGCACCGCCAGCTCGTTGGCCCCCCCCTGATAGACGGCCTGGGCGTTGTCCAGATAGAGATCCTTGTCATCGTATCCCAGACGGATCTTGGCGCTCACCGGCAGGTGGGCAGGCACGGCCTCCCGCACCGCCTTGACGATGCGATAGATGGTCTCGGGCTCCTTGAGCAGCACGGCGCCCCCCTTGCTCTTGTTGACCGTGGGGGCAGGGCAGCCGAAGTTGAGATCGACCCCGGGAGAGCCGAGCTCGATGGCCCGTATGGCATTTTCTGCCAGCCACTCCGGATGTTGTCCCAGCAGTTGCACCCGTACCGGGGTCCCCGCACGGGTCTTGCCATCCTGTTTCAGCTCGGGGCAGAGGCGATGGAAGACCTTGGCGGGCAGCAGTTGATCGACCACCCGGATGAATTCACTGACGCAGAGGTCGTAATCATTGACGGAGGTGAGGACCTCCCGCATCAGGTGATCCAGCACCCCCTGCATGGGGGCCAAAATAACGCGCATAGCTGCTTCCGAAGACAAGGGGAGAAAAAAGAGCGCAGATTGTAGTGGCAATGGCCGGGATTGTCAGCCGTCTGCCCACTCGATGACCCCAATCGACGGCCGCCGACTGGGCCAGGCTGTCAGCTTCCGGGCCAACTCTGTTAGGCTAAAGGCAGAGATACATGCAGAGGAGTACCCATGAAACGCTGGTGTCTGATGGCCCTGGGCTGGCTTGCCTTCGCCACCGGGATAGTCGGGATAGTCCTGCCCCTGCTGCCGACCACCCCTTTCATGTTGCTGGCGGCGGCGCTGTTTGCGCGCTCCTCCCCCCGCTTTCATGGCTGGTTGCTGGCGCATCCCTGGTTTGGCCCCCCCATCCTCGACTGGCAGCAGTATCGCGGCATTCGCCGTCACGCGAGACGCCGCGCCATCATCTTTATCCTGATCTCGTTCTCGGTATCGCTGCTGGTGGTGCCGTTGCCCTGGGTGAGGTGGCTGCTGGTTGTCATAATGGTGATCCTGCTCACCTGGTTGATGCGTCTGCCGGTGCTGGAGCCGGTTGCAATGAAGAAGTGAAATCCCTAAGCTATCGCGGCAATAATGCTATGGAGTCGGCTCGTCATTTTTGCGTGACGGGCCTTTTTATTGCCCCCAGGCGGAGACCCCGTGCGCCGCCATGGCAGGGCTCAAAAAATAAGCGGTCAAATAATGAATCCGGAAACCCTGAAGTTTATCGAAGCGAGCATCAAGACCATTCCCGACTATCCGAAGCCGGGCATTCTGTTTCGCGACATCACCAGCCTGATCGAGAATGCCGAGGCCTTCAAGGCCACCATCGATCTGCTGGCCGATCATTACCGTGATCAAGGCATCACCAAGATTGTCGGCACCGAGGCCCGTGGCTTCATCTTCGGCGCCCCGGTTGCCTACGCCATGGGGCTGGGGTTCGTGCCGGTGCGCAAGCCGGGCAAGCTGCCCCGCGCCGTCATCGAGGAGTCCTACGCCCTGGAGTACGGCACCGACACCCTGCAACTGCACACCGATGCCATCGTGCCCGGTGACAAGGTGCTGGTGGTGGACGATCTGCTGGCCACCGGCGGCACCGTCGATGCCACCGTCAAGCTCATCCGCCGCGCCGGCGGTGAGGTAGCGGATGCCGCCTTCATCATCTCCCTGCCGTCCCTGGGCGGTGATGCCCGCCTGACCGCCGCCGGCGTCAAGGTGGTCTCTCTGGTGGAACTCGCGGGGGCGTAAATCGCCCCTTCGCGCGGCAGGCCTCGTCACCCTGCTTTCTGCCGCAAACCGGTGCCTGAACGGGCACCGGTTTGAAATTCAAGCGATCCCTCCCAAGGCGGCGCATCCCCCATACAGCCAGCCCTCCATTTGTGTTAGCATCCAGCCTCAATGCCTCGTTTCCCAGCATCGAGATCTATGAGCTATCAGGTTTTGGCGCGCAAATGGCGCCCCCATACGTTTGAACAAGTGGTCGGCCAGCAACATGTGCTGACTGCCCTGACCAATGCCCTGGATCAGGGACGGCTTCACCATGCCTACCTGCTGAGCGGGACCCGCGGGGTGGGCAAGACCACCATCGCCCGCATTCTGGCCAAGAGCCTCAACTGCGAGCAGGGGATCAGCAGCCATCCGTGCGGTGTGTGCGATACCTGCCGCGAGATCGATCAGGGCAATTTCGTCGATCTGCTGGAAATCGATGCGGCGTCCCGCACCAAGGTGGAAGACACCCGCGAACTGCTCGACAACGTCCAGTACCGTCCGGCCCGTGGTCGTTTCAAGGTGTACCTCATCGATGAAGTGCATATGCTGTCGCGCCACAGCTTCAATGCGCTGCTCAAAACCCTGGAAGAGCCGCCCCCCTATGTGAAATTCCTGCTGGCCACCACGGATCCGCAGAAGCTCCCCATCACCATCCTCTCGCGCTGCCTGCAGTTTCATCTGAAGAGTCTGGATCAGACCCAGATTGCCAGGCAGCTCGAATGGGTGCTGGATCAGGAGGGACAACCCTTCGAGCCTCGCGCCCTGCTGGCCCTGGCCAAGGCGGCCGATGGCAGCATGCGCGATGCCCTGAGCCTCACCGATCAGGCATTGGCCCACGGCAACGGCAGCGTGCGCCTGGAGAGCGTGCTCGCCATGCTGGGGACCCTCGATCATCACCACCTGCACCAGTTGCTGGAGGCAGTGCTGCGCCAGGATGCACCCGCTACCATGGCCAAGATCACCGAGATTGCTACCCTGGGGCCGGATTTCGATCAGCTTCACGCCGAGCTGGAAGCCTTGCTCCACCGGGTGGCCATGGCGCAACTGCTGCCTGCGAGCGTGCAGGAGCAGGGGGCGGATGCCGATGCCTTGCTGCAGCTCGCCGGAGCCATGAGCCCGGAAGAGGTGCAGCTCTGCTATCAAATCGTGCTGGGGGGGCGCAAGGATCTGCCCTGGGCCCCTGACGGGCGCACCGCACTGGAGATGACCTGTCTGCGGATGCTGGCCTTCTCTCCCCGGCGCGAGGTGGTCCATCCCGCCAACCTGGCGGCCCAACCTCTCATGACAGGGCACTCCGGCGTGATGGCGGCTGCGAGGGAAAGCGCGCCGCTCCTGCCGGGAAAGCCCCAGGGGGCTGAGCCGGCCCCGGCTGCCAGCGCAGCACCACAGGCTCCCGCCGCGCCAGCATCGGTCCTTGAGGCCGAGCACGTCGCCCCCGCACCCAAGGCGGAGGAGGGCGCAGTGCTGGATCCGCTCTTTGCCGAGCAGGATGAGCTGCTGCGTGAGGCCGAACGGATGGGCTACGAGGCCGTGGTGCCCGCCAGTCCGCCTGCAGCAGAGCCAGCCTCTGCGCCGTTGGCGGCGGATGACGCCGGGCAGACGCAGCAGGTTGAGGTCCAAGGGGAAGACGTCGCCATCTCTTCGACCTCCAGCATGCAGAGCCTGCTTGGCAAGCGCAATCTGCTGCGAAGCCGCCTGCGTGGCGAGCAGAGTGCAAACGCCGCGCCCCCCCGAGTCACTCCCGTCAAACCGGTGGCCGCGACCAAACCGGCCCCGATGCCTGCCGTCGCGAATTCGCCCCAGGCCGAGGTGCAACCAGCGGCGCGGCCCGAGATGCCGGGGCAGGGATCTGCCATGCAAACGGGGTATGACGACCTGCCCCCTCTGGATGCCTATGAAGAGGGGGCCAGTGACTACGAAGAGTATCTGAATCAGGGGTTTGACGAGGGGTTTGCCAGTGCCCCGTTGCCCACGCGGGCAGTGACTTCCGCCCAGCCAGCTCCCGCCACCATGGCATCTCCTTCGCAGGAGGATCTGCCGCCCTGGGATCTGGGCGCTGACGTCGGCAGCGCGGATACGGCGGCACCTGCGGTTGCCGCTATGGTGTCTGCCGCGCCTCCAGTGGCCGCCAGCGAGCCTCAGCCCGCCATTGCGTTGATGGAGACTATCGACTGGGATGCCCTGGAGAGCGACGCCCAGCCCGAAGAGGAGGGGGAGGTCGCCCGTCTGATCCCCTCGTCCTTGCTGGTCAATTGCGGGGACGCCTGGGCCGAGCTCATCGCCCGCACCGGGGTGGGTGGTCGGCTGCGTCAACTGGCCATCAACGCGGTGATGACCCGGGAAGGCAATCGGGTCTCCCTGCTGCTCAAACCCGAGCAGCGCCATCTGGTGAGCGACAAGGCCCGCGCCGATCTGGCCGAGATCATCGGTCCCGAGCTGGGCGGCCCGGTTCACATCGATGTGACCCTGGGCTCGGATCCCGCGCGGGAGACGCCGCTCGAGATAGAGCATCGTCTCTATCTCGGGGTGCGTGAACAGGTGAGCCGGGATCTGGCGGCGGATCCCAACGTACAATTCTTGCTGCAGCGTTTCGGCGCCGTGCTCCATCCCGAGAGCATCGAACCCCTGAGTCGCTGAGTTGCGGTGAAAAAACCGTGCCGGGGTTTGTCCCCGGTTGAAAAGACCTTTGGCTGCCCCCACTTAGGGCAGATGAACCCACAGCCCGGCGCTGGATGCCGGATTTCAAGACGAGAGACGATCTATGTTTGGTAAAGGTGGAATGGGTAACCTGATGAAACAGGCCCAACAGATGCAAGAGCGCATGCAGAAGATGCAAGAGCAGCTGGCCCAGATGGAAGTGGTCGGTGAGGCGGGTGCAGGCATGGTCAAGGTGACCATGGCCGGCAGCCACAGCGTGCGTCGTATCGAGATCGATCCCAGCCTGATGGAAGATGACAAGGAGATGCTGGAAGATCTGGTCGCCGCCGCCGTCAATGACGCCGTGCGCCGCGTGGAAGAGCAGAACAAGGCCAAGATGGGCGAGCTGACCGGCGGCATGCAATTGCCCCCGGGCTTCAAAATGCCCTTCTGAGGATCCTGCCCGTATGCGTTTCTCCTCCTCTGAGAAGGGGAAAAATGAAAAGGCCAGAGCCAAGCTCTGGCCTTTTGCATGTTGGCACCCCCGGGAACGGCCATGCACAGATCATGGCGGGAGCTGCGTACTTGCCTGCCCCAGGGGGGAGAAGCCCTCGACCAGATGATCGATGAGGGCGCGGATGGCAGGCAGCAGACCGCGGCGTGAGGGGAAGACCGCGTGGATCACCTCCTGGCGCGGTGCCCAGTCGGGGAGCAGACGCACCAGCCGGCCATCGGCCAGGGGCTCATTCATCATCATGGTGGGCAGTTGCACGACCCCGAGCCCGTCGATCGCCCCCTGACGCAATGTCTGCATGTCGGTGGTGGCAAAGCGGGGGCTGTGGTGCTGTTTGACTCGGGCACCATCGGGGCCCAGCAGGGTCCAGTGATGGCCTTCCAGGCTGGCGCCGTGACCGAGGCTCGGCCATGACAGCAGATCTGCGGGGGCCCGGGGCATGCCGAGTGACGCGACAAGGGCCGGACTTGCCACCAGACACTGGGTCGCATAACCCAGCACCCGCATGGCGAGATCGCTGTCCTCCAGGGGCAGTGGTCGCACCCTGAGCGCCATGTCCAACCCCTCCGCGACCAAATCCACCGCCCGGTTGACCCCGACGAGTTGCACCTTGACGCTGGGATGGGCCAGGGCGAAGGAGACCAGCATCCTCCCTACGTGGGCGTGCAGCAGATCGATGGGGCAGGCGATGCGAACCAGACCGCAAGGCTCGCTCTGGGTCGCGGCGATGAGATCCTGCGCCGCATCGGCTTCCACCAGCATGGCCCGGCAACGGGTGTAATAAGCCTGCCCGAGTTCGGTGACGGTGAAGCTGCGGGTGGAACGCTGGATAAGGCGCACTCCGAGTCGCTCCTCCAGCATGACGATGCGGCGGCTGAGCCGCGATTTTGGCATGCCGAGGGCCCTGCCGGCCTGGGCAAAGCCCCCGTGATCCACCACCTGGACATAGAAATAGAGGTCGTTGAGATCCTGTTGCATGGGTTTATCGTTCACAAAATAGGACGCTGATGGCCAATTTTACGTCTACCGGACGCAGCGTTCCAGACTCACAATGCGAGCAACGGCACATCCCGTGACGATCACCCAGGAGAGCATCATGAAAAGAGTCATCGGTATTTACAGCGCCCCTCGACAACACTGGGTCGGCGACGGATTCCCGGTTCGCTCGCTGTTCTCGTATCAGACCCATGGCCGCGCCTTGAGCCCTTTCCTGATGCTGGACAGGGCTGGCCCGGCACATTTCGAGCCCGCCGATCATGCCAGGGGCGTGGGGGAACACCCGCACCGTGGTTTTGAGACGGTCACCATCGTCTATGAAGGGGAGGTCGCCCATCGCGACTCGACCGGCCAGGGGGGGATCATCGGTCCGGGAGACGTGCAGTGGATGACGGCCGCCGCCGGCATCATGCACGACGAGTTCCACTCCCAGGGGTTCACCCGTCGTGGTGGCACCCTCGACATGGTGCAGCTGTGGGTCAACCTGCCCGCCAAACACAAGATGTCGACGCCCGGTTATCAGGGCATCACCAGCGACAGCATCCCGCAACTGAGCCTCAAGGAGGGCGATGTGCGGGTGCGCATCATCGCCGGGAACGATGCCGGGTTGCAACAAGGCGAGGTAGAGGGGCCAGCCCGAACCTTCTCGCCCATGAACATCTGGGATCTGCGGCTCAAGGGCGGGGCCAGCGTGGTGCTGCCGGCGGTAGCGGGATGGAACAGCGCCTTGGTGGTGCTCAAGGGCTCTCTCATTATCAACGGTCAGGAGCGCGCGGGCGAAGCACAACTGGTGCTGCTCGATCCCAACGGGGAGGAGTTCATGCTGGAGGCGGAGGGCGAGGCCAGCTTGTTGCTGCTGAGTGGCGAGCCCATCGATGAACCCATCGTGGGTTATGGCCCCTTTGTCATGAACAGCGAGGCAGAGATCCATCAGGCGATAGATGATTTCAACAGCGGCCGGTTCGCCGTCATCGCCCCCTGAGACAATCCTGATAAAAACAAAGCGCCTGATGGCGCTTTGTTTTTTTATGAGCCCTGGTCAACCGAGCCAGCCGAGGGCCAGCGCCAGTCTACCGCACAAGGCGGCCAGCAGGATGCCAAGCAGGGTGCGCAGCAGCCAGATCACCACCAGCTGTCCCACGCTCACCGGGATCCGGGTGGCCAGGATGCAGGGGATGGAGGCAGAGAAGAAGAGCACCGAGCTGACCGAAACCACGGCCGCGACATAGCGCACCAGCAGGTCGGCATCCTTGAGCAGGATGGCGGGCAGGAACATCTCGGCCAGACCGGCAGAGAGGGCCTTGGCGGTGGCGAGCGGCTCGCCGAGATCCAGCAGCCAGGTCAGTGGCCAGAGCAGCCAGCCCAGCAGATCGAACAGGGGGGTGTGCTTTGCCAGCAGCAGGCCCAGCAGACCGACGGACAGTATGGTGGGCACCACGGCAGCGGCCATGTGAAGACCGTCCCTGAGGTTGTCCTTCAATTGCCGCAGCAGGGGATCTGCCTGGTGGGACTGGGTGAGCCCGGAGGTGAGGGCCGCCTGCCAGCGGCTCATGCCAGCCGGTAGCGGCTCGTCGGTCTCGCCCTGGTGAGCCAGGCGACTGATGGGAGGAACACGCGCCAGGATGGCGGTGATGACGAAAGTGATCACCAGGGTGGACCAGAAGTAGAAGTTCCAGTGTCCCATCAGGTTGAGGGTCTTGGCCACGATGATCATGAAGGCGGCCGAGACGGTGGAGAAGCCGGTGGCGATGATGACGGCTTCTCGCACCGTGTACTTGCCCGCGAGGAAGACCCGGTTGGTGATGAGCAGGCCCACCGAGTAGCTGCCGACGAAAGAGGCGACCGCATCGATGGCGGAGTGACCCGGCGTGCGCCACAGGGGGCGCATCACGGGTTGCATCAGCACCCCGATGAATTCCAGCAGGCCGAAACCGAGCAGGAAGGTCAGGGCCATGGCGCCGATAGGCACGATGAGACCCACAGACATGGCCAGTTTATCGAACAGGAAGGGGAGGCGATCCGGGGTCATCAACCAGGCAGGGCCCCAGTCTGTGACATACAAAATGGCCAGGGCCAGCCCGAGCAGCTTGAACAGGCTCAATACCCTGTCGATGGGACGGGCGCGCCAGCGGCCATCCAGCAAGGGGGTGATGGCGCCATAGGCGATGAGCAAGAGAATGAGGGTCAGGGCAAGGGGGCGCTGGGCAATCAGAAAGCCGGCCAGGTGATCCACCACTATGGTGCTGCGCCCGCCAAGCTCGAAGGGCACGAAAAAGATGGCGATGCCAAGCAGGCTGGCCAGCAGCAGCTTGATGCCGGCCCCTGATCCTGCCGGTGCAGTGAGCGTGTGTTCAGGTTCCATTTTCTCTCCTTGTGATCCGCATGGTTCAATTCCGTTGAGGGGATGATTTGTATATACAATATCGTTCGGCGCTCAAAATGGAAACACCAAAGTCACTAAAATGCAACATGTGAATCGGTGTGGATGCAGATGACCCCAAGACTGAAAAGCGTGATCTCGGGGGGAAAGAGGGGCCGGGATGGCGAGTGGGTGGTGAGGCATCAAGAGGCAAAACAGGAAGGTAAGCGACCAGCGCCAGGAAAAACATGAGCGGCTATTTACCCTTTCTGGTCATATTCATGAGCCTATATTCATGACTATTTATGAATAAATCATAAACCCTTTGTTCATTTGACTACTTTTCGACTATCCCATTGCAGAGTAAGATGCCTCTTCAATAAAAATAAGAATTAGGGAAGGTGCGAATAAGTCATATGGCACGAGAGCATTTACTGGTAACCCATTGATATTAAATGACTAAAATTTTCATTTTTTGTTCGTGGGATACTTGTTCGCACTTTCCTTAGGAGTTCGGGTGTGAAGGCATTAGAGAAAGAAAGGATATCGCCCTATATCAGCCAGTTATACGAGTGCGGTATTAATGATTCTGACATTAAGCTTGTCGTGGACCAATTTCGTGCCGACGTTTCCTGCAGTTCATCCCTGTTTTTATTGCGGGATGATGACAAGAGCGACGGAATAAAGCTTTTTTCCAGCGGTCTGACCGAGGCCCAGCAGCAGTTTTACCTGCAACATCATCGCCAGGATGTGTGGTTCAACCATTATCTGGATAAAGGGTGCAAGGGGATCGTCAGCGCCAACAGCATTTCAAGCTCGGTGGGCCTGCTGGCAAGTTTCGGCGCCCAATTCGCCGCCGGCGGCGTCTGCCAGGTCAAAGGGCGTGGGCTGAGCAGCCTGTGCAGTTACCGTGGTGCAGCGCAAGATGATTTCAGCAGTCGCGACCTCACCTCGCTCTCGGAAATCTATTCCGGACTGGCGGCCTGGAGCCACCATTATTGGAACTTGCTGGCCCTGGAAACCCAGAACTATCAGTTGCAACAGCTGGTGAAAAACCATAATAAGCCCAGCGCCATCATAGACGACAAGGGGCATATTCATTATTCCAATGTGGCCTTCAACCGTATCGCCGATGAAAATGTGGAATTGCGGGCCATCAATGGCATTTTCTCTTTGCAGAATAAGGAGCAGCAACGTCAGCTCAAGGAGATCCTCAATGGCTTTGCCTATTTGCTGCCCGGCGCCAGCGCCTATATGTCCATTCCCCGTCAGCCTAACCTGCGCCCGCTGCTGGTCCAATGCACCCTGATGAGCGGACTCAGCCGCTTTGAACGCTATGTGGAAGTGGTGCTGCGTGACCCCGAGCACGCCTTCAATCCTGACATCGAAGCGCTGGCCAGCCTCTATCCCCTCACCATTGGCGAGAAGGAGCTGCTGGTGCTGATGAGCAAGGGTTACAGCAGCAACGACATCGCGGAGCTGCGCGGTGTCAAGGTGGAAACCGTGCGCTCCACCCTGAAAGGGGTGTTCAAGAAGACCGGCTGCCACAGCCAGAACGAGCTCTTGCTCTTGCTGCAATCCATCTCCTGATCCACGCGGACTATGCTTGGAGTGAGCTGGACATAGTGCCCGGCTCTTGCCTCCCCTCGGGAGGCTCGTTGGGGGAAAGCGTCATGGAATCACTCAAGGCAAAGGACTACATGCAGACCAAGCCCATCATCTTCAGCGCAGAGATGATGGTACAGGCGGCGGTGGAAAAATTTCTCAACAGTCATCAGTTGGGCGGCCCCGTAGTGGACAGCCAGGGACATCTGATTGGCTGGGTCTCCGAGCAGGATTGCATTGCCGTCATGTTGAAAGAGGCCTACCACTGTGAACAGGTGGCCCAGGTCAGGGATGTGATGCGCAAGGAGGTGCTGGCAGTCGGCCCCGACACCAGCATCCTGGATCTGGCGGAGATGATGATGGGTCAAAAGCCCAAGATCTATCCTGTGGTGGAGGAGGGGCGCCTGCTCGGGGTCATCAACCGCCACAATGTGATGCAGGCCATCCACGCCCAGCTTGGCACCTGTTTCGTGCATCAGGCCAGAGTCTGAATGGTGTTGTCTGGTTGTTTTCAAAGAGCAGGCTCCGGCCTGCTCTTTTCATCCGTGACGGTCATGACGCCTCCGGCTTGATGTGCTGGCGCGGCGCTTTAAGGCTTGCACCGCCCAGCCTCGCTCTTTAGGATCTCCCCCAGCTATCGATATGGCCCTTGATGGGCACTCTTTTAAGGAATTCGTACCTTGTCTCTCTCTATCGAGGCGCTGCGCCGCCGTCTTACCGCCTGCATGAATCTCGACGCCCGCCGTCTCTCCAGTCGACTGCACGGGGTCAAGAAGCTGCCGGAAGCCAAGCAGGCTGCCGTGCTCGAAACCATCGCCGCTGACCTGGATGTGGCACAGACGCGCTATCAGTCCCGTCTGGCGGGCGTGCCTAAGGTCACCTATCCGGACAATCTGCCAGTCAGCCAGAAGCAAGGGGAGATCGCCAAAGCCATTGAAGAGCATCAAGTGGTGATCATCGCCGGCGAAACCGGTTCGGGCAAAACCACCCAGATCCCCAAGATCTGTCTGGCGCTCGGGCGTGGGGTCAAGGGCTTCATCGGCCACACCCAGCCGCGCCGTCTGGCGGCCCGTACCGTCGCGGCCCGTATTGCCGAGGAGATGGAGTCCGAGCTTGGCCACTACGTGGGTTACAAGGTGCGCTTTACCGATCAGGTGAGTGAGCAGACCCACATCAAGCTGATGACCGACGGTATCCTGCTGGCCGAGATCCAGAACGACCGGATGCTGACCCAGTACGACACCATCATCATCGATGAGGCCCACGAGCGCAGCCTCAACATCGACTTCATCCTGGGCTATCTCAAACAGCTGCTGCCAAAGCGCCCCGATCTCAAGGTGATCATCACCTCGGCCACCATTGACCCCCAGCGTTTCTCTCGTCATTTCAACAAGGCGCCGGTGATCGAGGTCTCCGGTCGCACCTATCCGGTGGAGGTGCGTTACCGCCCACTGTTTGTTGATAAAAAAAGCAATGACAAGAGCGAAGGGCTGGAGGAGCGCGACGAGCTGCAGGGGATCTTTGATGCGGTGGAAGAGCTGGCCCGCGAGGGGCTCGGGGACATCCTCATCTTCATGAACGGCGAGCGGGAGATCCGCGATACCGCCGATGCCCTGCGCAAGCTCAACCTGCGCGATACCGAGGTGCTGCCGCTCTACGCCCGCCTCTCCAACGCCGAGCAGAACAAGGTGTTCCAGCCACACGCCGGACGGCGCATCGTACTGGCCACCAACGTGGCGGAGACCTCGCTGACGGTGCCGGGCATTCGTTACGTCATCGATCCGGGTACGGCCCGCATCAGTCGCTACTCCTGGCGCACCAAGGTGCAGCGCCTGCCCATCGAGCCGGTCTCCCAGGCCAGCGCCAACCAGCGTAAAGGGCGTTGCGGTCGGGTGGCGGATGGTATCTGTATCCGCCTCTACTCAGAGGAGGATTTCAATAGCCGTCCGGCCTTTACCGACCCCGAGATCCTGCGCACCAACCTGGCCTCCGTCATCCTGCAGATGCTGGCGCTCGGCCTTGGTAATATGGAGGCTTTCCCGTTCGTCGAGCCGCCGGAGTCGCGCCATATCAAGGACGGTCTGACCCTCTTGAAAGAGCTGGAGGCGGTGCGCGAGCTGCCCGCCACGGGCGATCGCGAAGCCAAGCTGCAGCTGACCGAGACCGGTCGCCAGCTCTCGCGTATCCCCCTTGATCCGCGTCTGGCGAAGATGGTGATCAGTGCGGCGCAGACCGGTTGCCTGAGCGAGGTGATGGTGATCTCCGCCGCCCTCAGCATTCAGGATCCCCGCGAGCGGCCCATGGAGAAAAAGCAGGCCGCCGACGAGCAGCACAGACGTTTTGAAGACAAGGATTCCGACTTCCTCGCTTTTGTTAACCTCTGGAACTATCTTAAAGAGCAGCAGGATGCTCTTGGCAGCAACCCGTTTCGCCGCATGTGCCAGAAGGAGTTTCTCTCCTATCTGCGGGTACGCGAGTGGCAGGACATTCACTTCCAGCTGCGTCAGACGGTCAAGGAGCTGGGCTTCAAGGCCAACCAAGAACCGGCAGACTTCAAGACGGTGCACTGCGCGCTGCTTACCGGTCTTTTGAGCCATATCGGCAACAAGGATCTGGAAAAGCCCGAGTTTCTCGGGGCCCGCAACGGCCGCTTCCACCTCTTCCCGGCCTCCGGTCTGTTCAAAAAGCCGCCCAAGTGGGTGATGGCCGCCGAGCTGGTGGAGACCTCGCGCCTCTACGCCCGCATCAACGCCAAGATTGAACCGGAGTGGGTGGAGCCGCTGGCAGGTCACCTCATCAAGCTGCACCACAGCGACCCTCACTGGTCGAAGAAAAACGGTGCCGTGATGGCCAAGGAGAAGGTGACCCTCTATGGTCTGACTCTGGTCAACGAGCGCACCATCAACTTCAGCCGCATCGATCCGGCGCTGTGCCGCGAGCTGTTTATCCGCCGCGCCCTGGTGGAGGGGGATTTCGAGACCCGCCACCGTTTCTTCAGCGATAACCGCAAGCTCCTGGCCGAGGTAGAGGCGCTGGAGCACAAATCCCGTCGGCGCGATATTCTGGTGGATGATGAGGACTTGTTCCGCTTCTACGATGCCCGTTTGCCGGAAGATGTGATTTCCGCCCGCCACTTCGACAAGTGGTGGAAGGAGGCGCAAAAGCAGGATCCCGAGCTGCTCAACTTCGAGAAAGAGATGTTGATGAAGGGGGATGCGGCCCACATCAGCGATCTCGACTACCCCAACTTCTGGCAGCAGGGGCGCCTCAAGCTCAAGCTGACCTATCAGTTCGAGCCGGGGGAGGCGGCGGATGGCGTGACCCTGCATATCCCGCTGCCGCTCCTGAATCAGGTGGAGGTGAAGGGGTTCGAGTGGCTGATCCCCGGGCTGCGTCACGAGTTGTTGGTGGCCCTCATCAAGTCGATGCCCAAGCCGATGCGCAAGAACTTCGTGCCGGCCCCCAATTATGCCGATGCGTTGCTCGCCAGTATCAACCCCGAGCAGGGGCCGCTGTTGGACGAGATGGAGCGTCAGCTGCGCCGCATGACCGGCGTGACCGTGCCCCGTGAATCCTGGGATTGGGCTGCGGTGCCCGATCACCTGAAACTCACCTTCCGTGTGGTGGACGACAAGCACAAGAAGGTGGCGGAAGGCAAGGATCTGGAGGCATTGAAAGAGTCGCTGCGCGGCAAGGTGCAGGAGACTCTGTCACAAGTGGCGGACGATGATATCGAGCAGTCTGGCCTCACCCTGTGGAGCTTTGGCGAACTGCCGCAAGAGTACAGTCAGAAGCGCGGTGGGTTCGAGGTGAAGGCCTATCCGGCGTTGGTAGACGAGAAAGATTCGGTCGCCATCCAGCTGGTGGAGAGCCCTGTGGTGCAGCAGCAGCTGATGTGGGCAGGCCAACGCCGGCTGGTGCTGCTCAACGTGCCATCTCCCATCAAGTATCTGCAGGAGAAGTTGCCCAACAAGGCCAAGCTCGGGCTCTATTTCAACCCGTTTGGCAAGGTGGCCGAGCTGATTGACGACTGCATCGCCTGCGGCTGCGACAAGCTGATTGAGCAGCACGGCGGCATGGCTTGGGACGAGGCCGGTTTCGAGGCGCTCAAGGAGTATGTCCGCGCCGAGCTCAACGATGCGGTGGTGGAGGTGGCCAAACAGGTGGAAGCCGTGCTGACCCTCTCCCATGAGATCAAGAAACGGCTCAAGGGCAAGATGCAGCTCGACACCGCCTTTGCCATGTCGGACATCCAGCAGCAGTTGGGTAACCTCATTCACAAGGGCTTTGTCACCGAGACCGGCTGGCAGCGGCTGCCTGACTTGCTGCGCTACCTGCGGGCCATCGAGCGGCGGCTCGAGAAGCTCGCCATCGATCCCAACCGGGATCGGGTCTACATGCTCAAGGTGCACAGCGTGGAGTCGGAGTACAAGGCACTGCTCGCCAAGATCCCCAAATCCCAGCTGATCCCGGCCGAGGTGGCCAATATCCGCTGGATGATCGAGGAGCTGCGAGTTTCCTTCTTCGCCCAGCAACTGGGGACGCCATACCCTATCTCGGATAAACGGGTGCAGAGCGCCATTGCCCAGTGCTAAGCTGCTATCTATCTGTTTTCTGAGCCATAGTGTGAAAGCAACGAGACGCCAAAGGGAAGGGAGGCCGTCATATGCTGGGGATCTGGTTGGGGGTGGCACTGGTCAACATCAGCGGGTATCAACCCATTGCGGAACAAACCTGGGTGCAGCTCAACCCGGAGTTCTATCCGGTGCAGCGCCCCGTGCCGCCCATTTTTGCGGCCTGGCGGGGCAATCAGTTTCCCCCACTTGAACAGAGAAAGAAGAATGGCCGCTGGCAGATCCTCTTTCCTGCCCGGCTGGTGCCCCCCTTCGATCTGTTCGAAGGGGAGGCCCAGCTCTCCAAGGCTTACCTGGCCAGGCTGAAGCGCATCGATGAGATGGCCTATGGAATGGCTCCCCACCAATCAGTACTGCAAGCCGCCTCCTCGGCCCCCTCGTTCGAAGTCCCGGGCGCTGTCGCCTTTGTCGCCGAGTTCTCCCTGCCCCGGGAGAGGAAGATGCGGATGCCTCTGGGGGAGCCCTTGCTCGCACGGCTTGGGGGGCTGGTCCCCACACAGGCCTTGGCAAGACAGGGAGATGCACAGCCCATGGCCACCGCAGATTCTGCCCCTGAGCAGGCGACCCTGATTCTTTCCGCCACGGCGGCAGGGGAGGCATCGCGGGTTTGTCATCAGGTGGCGCCGGGAGAAACCCTGTGGCGCATTGCAAGCCAGCTTCAGTCAAAGGAGGCCGGCGGCTCGGATACTTACAGTTATCTGCTGGCGCTGGTGCAGGAAAATCGTGACAGGATGGCCAAAGGGATCCAGGTACAGGCCGGGCAGCGCCTCTATTGCCCGAAAGCGCAGACTCTGGCGCAATTCGATTCCCTGAGCCCGGCCCAGCGACAGCAGCAGTTTGCCCGTCTGGAGCAGGGGCGCTAGGGGATGGCGAGAGGCGTGGTGGAGTGCCTCTTGGCCAAAGAGGAGTGACGCGGGTTCTTTCCTTGTATCCCCTCCGGGCCCGTGCTAGTATTCGCGCTCGTTTTGCGAGGTGCTGACCGGTCGCAGTCAACACCATACATTCATCTTAAAAGAGATAATCACTATGTCTTTCGTATTCCAAGCTGAAGTCCGTTCTGACCTGGGGAAAGGTGCGAGCCGCCGCCTGCGTCATGCTGACCTGGTTCCTGCCATCGTTTACGGTGCAGGCAAAGAAGCCGTGTCCGTTACCCTGGACCACAAGAAGCTGATCCTGGCCCAAGAGAAGCCGGAGTTCTACTCCTCCGAGCTGACCCTGGTCATCAACGGTGAAGAAGTCAAAGTGAACGTGAAGGCTATCCAGCGTCACCCGGTTCGCTACAAGCTGGTTCACCTGGATTTCGTTCGCGTCTAATCGACAACGAACTTTCCTGTGAAGAGGCCACCCAATCGGGTGGCCTCTTTGTTTTTACAGCAATATCCTGCTGTTTTCACCTATTCTGCTGCTTGTCCTGGCAGGTAGCTATCTGCTGGGCAATGCACTGATCGAGCGCGAGCTCTATCGCGTTCGCAGTGATGAGAGCACCTTCCTGGCGCTTGCCAGCGGCCGCCTTGACGGCGAGCTGGCGGTGCCGCTGCGCCATGTGCGCAGCATGTCGGAAGAACCCATCCTGCTCGAAGCGGCGGCTCGCAATGACCGTGACACCCTGGCCGTCCAGTTCACCATCCTGCTGAACCGCAATCCCGACTATGCCCAGGTGCGTTGGCTTGCCCCGGATGGCATGGAGCGGGTGCGCATCGATCGCCAGGGCCAGCATCTGTGGCGTGTGACGGACGACCAGTTGCAGAACAAGGGGGAGCGTTACTACTTTCGCGATGCCATGGCGCTGCCCTGGGAGCGGGTCTACGTCTCGCCGCTCGATCTCAACGTTGAACACGGGGTGATCGATCGCCCCTTCAACCCCATCTTAAATGCGAAAGGGGACTCCCTCCGACGTAGGTGGGAGGGGAATTTCGCCGGGGCGTCAGCCCCGCTGGTTTTGAATGTATTGCTTGATCACCTCTAACGGCGCACCGCCGCAAGAGCCCACAAAGTAAGAGCGTGACCAGAGTACGGGTTTGCTGTAAGCACCCCTCAAGTCCAGAAATTCATTACGCAGTCGCCTTGATGTGACCGCCTTTAACGAGTTCACCAGCACCGATAGCTGCACTGTTGGGCCGTACTCTATCAGCATGTGAACATGATCAGCCTCTCCGTCACACTCTTTCAGTTCCGCACCAAAATCTCTGCAAACCTCTGCCGCACACTGACCGAATGAAGCGTGATGCAGATCCCCCAGTATCGGCTTTCGATACTTGGTGATAAACACCAAATGTACGTGCAAAACGTAGGTCGCATGGCGTGATTTATTAATTTTAGTGAATTGCATTCTGTCACTCAATCGGGCTTAATAGATATGGCGATAATGCTACACACTGAGCGCTAAATGCAAATTCTGAAAGCCTACAAGTTCCGACTCGAACCGACCGCCCAACAAGCGCAACGCCTGCGCCAGTTGGGCGGTTGTGCTCGTTATGTCTGGAATCACGGGCTGGCAGAGACAAAGCGCATTCTGGATGCTGGCGAAAA
>NZ_JAGKRI010000361.1:0-2292 GCF_017939255.1 Aeromonas sp. Prich7-2 | reverse complement strand
CTGAAGCAAATTTCGGTCATGAGTATAGCATAGTCAATATTAAAAATGGCCGTGGTAGAGGGAGCTTTCATGCTATGCATGATCCCGCCTGTATAATTAGGGATGCAATGGACGTGGTTTTTAAAAACCAGCCAAACAACATGACTGAATTTGTCACTGGGTTGCGTGAGCATAATGTAATGGTCAGGGTGAGGAGAGCAGATAATCACGAGCCAAAAGGTATTTGTTATAGTATAGACGGTAAGAAATGGATATCAGGGTCTAAGGTTAAGAGATTGCGGGCTACCTGGTCTAAGCTGCTCGATAAGGGCATTGAATATTCACCTCGGCGAGATGATTTAAATTTGCAATTAGGTGAATCAAATCAATTAAGCGAGCTTAAGGTTATACTATTTACTGCATGGATTCGTTGTACTAAAAAACAATATGCCAAGATGAAAAAAGTGGTGCCGTCATTTGTGGATAAAAAAACATATTGTACATCGTCATTCTTTTTCCGGCTTCTAAGATTGGATTTTGTTTTGCTATCAATCGAAGAACCATCAGATAGTTTTATATCAAATGCACGATCACTGTTGAAAGACGTTTTGGCTACAATTTTTAGGAAAGGGCTGGAGAGCGTTCATGTAGGATCAAACGCATTGATTCCTGATGGATATGTCCAGGATATCAACTCAGAAAAAGATACTATTGATAAGCCAAACATGTTTTTCTTAGACAGAGAAAAACTTAAGAATGAAATTTTGACGAACAATGGATGGATTGCTGATTGGTATGGGGATCCCATATCACATGAACAAACTAAAGAAAAAAACATAAAATAACAATAATAATGAGAGGTGTGGCATGGCTAACATGAGGTTGAATGCAAATCTTAGAACAGTATCATTTAGCAAAACCGTGAGTGTACTGGAAGAGCTGGAGCTCAGTTCAGGTAAATGTGTTCGTAGGTATAGGGCTGTAAATGTTCACCTAGGTACAGTTGATGTGAATTCTGATTTTTCTCTGATAAAAGAGTTAACCGAGGCTGACGCAAAAAATGCAAAGCTATGGGTCCAGGAGCAGCAACGACTGGTCCAGTATGCTTACATGGAAAATCAGAAAAAAGGACTAATTGGCGGGTGTCCTGTTATCAAACGCAATAAGAGCGACGATGATAAGTATCGAGATTATTATGGGTTTATTCCAGATTGCAGGGTTGGTGAATTTATTGGTGTAATCATCAATCAAATCCCACTGTCGTCACCCATAAAATCTGTTGAGTCTAACCACTCGTTATATGAAACTATTATTGGGTTGAGAAAGAAAGGTCGTTTGTCTGAAGTGTTCAATAACATTTTAAATACGCTAATTGAAATTCATAAAAAAAACCCTTTCACAATGAAGGAATGGTTTTCTCTTTTCTTGGGAAATAAAGATTGTTATTTATTGATTACAGCAGCTTCTGGTTATAAACAGAATGATTTTGAAAAAATGCTTCAAGATAATCATAGAGCAGTAAGATTGTCGCTGATAAAGAAGGCTATTAAAGATAAATCTCCAGCTAACTTGTTGATCGAGGGGTAATCCCCGCCTCATGCTGGGTCTTTATAAAGGATAGAGCACATCCAGATCCTGAACAATTACGTGAGTCGCTGGCGGGACTGGATGGCCAAGGTTTCATGGCGTCGGGCAGCGTATCTAGAAAATTACCTGGCTTGGTTTCGGGTAGTGAACCAAGAGGCCAATACGGCCCGTTCATGGTTGATGGGGGGAGTCAAAAGGCTCGCAAATACTTAACGCGAACAGCGCCCCGGATTTACCGTAACGCCCCTTAGGCGCAATCAAACACGCATTCGCCCCTTGGATATACCATACCCAACACCTAGTACGGCCATTGTCATCGTGACAAGAAAACCTGTAGCCGCATTAAAAACTTGTTCGCTGTGATGGCGACCGTTGACACACCATTCACACAAGTGTTCGCAATTATTAAAAGCGAGGTTATAGCTGTCTTCACCAATTTTGGCGCGTGCTCGCTCAGCAACCTCAACACCATAAAATTTCTGGTTTGCATGCGACTTGACGCGGCAACGCCCTCCATCAGTAAACGTCTCAAGCGTCACCTCTTCAACGGGACTGGATTTGACCCCATAGGTCCAGACACTTTTCCCGCTTAGGGTTGTGATACCCGACTGCGCAGAAATTCCCGTGGTGAACGGTATCCCAAGGCGCTGTGCGGGTGGTGCTCGTTATAATGCTCAAACGCGATAGCCAAATTGCCTACCGCTGTTCGGCTATCCGGTTTTGGCA
>NZ_JAGKRI010000063.1:0-29415 GCF_017939255.1 Aeromonas sp. Prich7-2 | reverse complement strand
TGGTCATGCTCTTACTTTGTGGGCTCTTGCGGCGGTGCGCCGTTAGAGGTGATCAAGCAATACATTCAAAACCAGCGGGGCTGACGCCCCGGCGAAATTCCCCTCCCACCTACGTCGGAGGGAGTCCCCTTTCGCATTTAAGATGGATCCAGACCCACAGCCAGCAGGAGATGAGTTACCCCGCCCTGCACGGCTTCCTGTGCGCCCGTCTGGCGGGGCCCGTAGCCCCCGACTGGCAAGATCCGCTGGCCGGCCTGCTGCCTCATGATGCGGCGCTGGACGAGAAGAGTGCCGAGGCGCTGCATCACCTGATCGCCGAGCTGGAAGCCCAGGCCGACGACGCGCAGCTGGCCCTGCCGAGCCAGTGTCGCCTCTCTACCGACAACCCGGAGCAGGTGTTTGACAAGCGCCATCCTCTGGGCTAATGGAGCTATGGCTTCAGTCAGGGGGTAGCCTGCTGGCCGGCGCCGACCGACCTGAACGATCCGGCGACCCGCTATCGCTTCAGCCTGGTGGCCGAGCTCTGCCTGTTTCGCGACAAGCCCATGGCCATGATGCTGCACCAGGCTACGGCCAGCGAGCCCCCCTTCCTCGATTTTTGCAAGCGTCAACGCCAGCAGATGAAGACGGCCCTCAACCTCCTGCTCGGCCAGGATCACTACGAGGCCGAGCCTGAAGAGAGCCCGTCCCTGGACAACGAGCAGACTCGCCAGTGGCAGCAGTGGTTCGAGCTGGCGGCAGAGAGCCGCGATCCCCTCGCTCGCCTTGGCTGGTTCGAGCGCATCATTGCCGATGCCAACCTCCTGTTCGATGAGGCATTCTGGCAAGCCCACGCGGGCCATGGCTGGCAGGTCCCCGAGGCACGCCCTCTGATCGCGGCCAGGGCCGGTCGAGCCGATTGCCTGCTGCGACTTGGGCAGCTTGGGCAGGCACGGGATGAGTACCTGGCCCTGCTCGCCCTCTGTCGCGCCGACGAGCCCGCTTGCCGCCACCCCCTCTCCACCCTCTATGCCTGGCAAGGGGAATGGGATGCCCTGCAACAACTGCTGGTGCGCTTTGATGAAGCCTCCTGCTGGCTGCTTTACAACAAGGCCTTGATGAGCTTTGTCTGCGAAGGGGAAGCGGCGGCGCGCCCTCATCTGGCGGCGGCAATGGAGGTCAATCCCCATGTGCCCGCCACTTTGCTGGGCCAGCGCCGCTTGCCCAAGCAGGAGCCTCGCCGCTGGCAGGGAGGCAGCCGTGACGAGGCGGCGCTCTACGCCTTGCAGAGTCGCGAGGCCTGGCTGACCCACAACGCCTTGATATGGCTGCGAAAGAGTGCGGGCAAGCAGGCCAGTTGAGACCCCAATTGCCGATTCGATGACAGAACACGTGCGCAAACGCACATTTTTCTGGTGACTGGTCAGACAAATGCCCCTGTGTTACGTATCATCAAGGCCAAAGTATCAAGAGAAACTGCACCCGATGCAGCCGCCACAGCAGGATGTCATATGTCGAAGATCATTGAGCTGCTCGCGCACTACCCTCCTTATCAGCTGGTTCACGCCGCTGAGATGGTGCGCGATACCTTTGAACAGTTTTATCAGCAGCGGTACCAACTCACCGTGCCCCAGTGGCGCCTGATGATGGTGCTCGGCCCCCACTACCCCATCAGCCAGAAGGAACTGGTGGAGGCGAGCGGCATGGACAAGGTACGGATCTCCCGCGAGATCCATCGTCTGGTGGAGAAAGGCATCCTGTTCACCGAGAACAGCGTGCAGGACAAGCGCATCAGCCTGGTCTCCTTCACCCCGGCGGGGCTCACCCTGTTCCAGCAGCTCAAGACGGAGGCGGGAAGCTGGCAGCACACCCTCACCGACTATCTACCGGCCGAGGCGCGTCAGAGCATTCGCCTGCACCTGCAGAGCGTCAGCGATGCCATCGAACAACTTCACCTGCTGGACAACGAGCAACCCTCATGAAGCTAAACAACTTTGCCACCATGGATGTCAACATGCTGCTGAGCCTGGTCAACATGCAGCTGCGTGATCACTACGAGGATCTCGATGATCTTTGCCGGGCGCAGGATCTCGACAAGGAGGCCCTGGTCGCCAGGCTGGCCAGCGGCGATTTCCACTATCAGGAAGATCAGAAGCAGTTCAGATAGGGATCCGGATCACAACCCGACCCATGCCGCTGGCTCCGTCGGCAAAAGCTGCTAAGGTGGTGGCTACCCGGTCCGTTGATGTTCGCAAGAGGTATGGATACATCTTGTTGTCACAGACCGCGGTTAGCCTCTTGTTCACCACCCGCAGCCAAGGATGACCCATGATGCGCCTCATTCGACCAACCAGCCTGATCACCCTCTGCACATTGCTGGTGATCAGCCTCTTCCTTCCCCAGGTCCCCACCAGCGCCGAGCAGTGGCTCACCACCCTGCTGCTGGCCTCCCTCGTGGCGGTCTTTCTGATGGTCGGCAGCGGCTGCCGCCACTTCCTGCGCGAATAACGACGCCAGAGCGTGATGCCTGCGCAAAAACAACAACGCAGCCCGAGGGCTGCGTTGTTGTTTCAGGATACTGGGGGCCAAGGCCCCGAGTCGCATCAGTAAGCCAGGGTTTCCAGCTGCTCCTTGGCCTGCTCGATCCCCTTGGCTTGCGCCTCCGGCCCCATGCCCATGCCTTCGGCATAGATGAAGTCCACTTCGTTGATGCCGATGAAGCCCAGCACGGTACGCATGTAGGGGGTCACCAGGTCGGTGGCATTGCCCACGTGCATGCCGCCACGGGGGCTGACCACCAGGGCGCGGGTGTTCTCCACCAGGCCGACCGGACCGGTCTCGGTGTAACGGAAGGTCACGCCGGCACGGGCCACCAGATCGATCCAGTTCTTCAGCTGGGTCGGGATGTTGAAGTTGTACATGGGGGCCGCGATGATCACCAGATCGCTCGCCTTGAGCTCGGCGACCAGCTCGTCGGACTGGGCCAGCACCGCTTGCTGACGCTCGTTCAGGTTCTCGCCACCACGCAGGCCCATGGCCAGCTCGCCGTCCAGCACCGGCAGGTTCAGGGTCGCCAGATCGCGTACCTGGATGGTGTCACCCTGGCGCTCGGCCAGGTAGCCGTCGATCAGGGCGTTGGATTGGGAATACTGGCCCAGGATGCTGGACTTCAGAACGAGGATATTGGCCATGGTGAAACTCCATTTGATTGTCAATTGAACAGCCAGGCTGTCGATGGAGGTCACTATAAAGACTGGCATTAAAGCCTGATAGCGAAAATAGATGCTCAAGTCATTCAAAAAATTTGATGTCTGTGCATTTCCTCGGCAGAGAGGGGCTCATCAAACTCCGCACCCTTGGCATGACAAACGATTGCCGTTATGATCCGCCGCACTTTTTGTACGTGATCCGGATCTCATGACCTCCTCCCGCAGGCACTCCCCCTTTGCCGGCGCCGTCTGGATGATGGTGGCAGGCCTCTGCTTCGCCGCCGTCAACAGCCTGAGCCAGTATGTCAGCTTCACGCTCGGCCTCCCCTCGACCCAGGTCGCCTTTCACCAATATCTGATCGCCCTGGTCTGCCTGCTGCCCTGGCTGGTGCGCCACGGTCTGCGCCAGTCCCTGATGACGAACCAGCTGCGCCTGCACCTGCTGCGGGTCGCCCTGGCGGTGACCGGCATCCAGTTCTGGCTCTGGGCCCTGGCGGTCCCCGTCCCCATCTGGCAGGGGATCGCGCTCTTGATGACCTCCCCCCTGTTTGCCACCCTGGGATCAGCCCTCTTTCTCAAAGAGCAGGTGAGCCGGGCCCGCATTCTCGCGACCCTGGCGGGGTTTGTGGGCGCCATGCTGATCCTGGCTCCCTGGACCGACGACTTCACCCTGGCCTCCCTGCTGCCGGTGGCGGCCGCCCTCTTCTGGGCAGGCTACTCCTTGCTGGTGCGCTATCAGGCGGCCAGCGAGTCGTCCCACACCATCGTCGTCTACCTGCTCGTCTTCAGCACCCCGTTCAACGCCATGCTGGCGATCCCTGAATGGCAGTGGCCGAGCGAAACCCAGTGGCTGCTGGTGGCCGCCTCGGGCGTACTGTCGGCACTGGCCCAGATGTCCATCGCCCGCGCCTACAGCGTGGCGGAGGCCTCCTTCGTGCAACCTTTCGATTTTGCCAAGCTGCCCATGAACGTGCTGGCCGGCTGGCTGGTATTTGGCTGGGCGCCCCCCGGTCGCTTGTGGCTGGGGGCGGCCATCATCATCGGCGCCATCACCCTGCTCACCCATCTGGAGCAGCGCGCCCACCCACCCACTTCCTGAGGTACGCCATGCGTGCCTCTTTTTTTGCTCACCCGGATCAGCCCTGCTGACCACCGACCTCAGGAGAGATCAGATGTTTGGAACCGCCACCCGCCCCACTGCGACCCGCGCCCTGCTGCTGGGATCAGGCGAACTCGGCAAGGAGGTCGCCATCGAGCTGCAGCGGCTCGGTATCGAGGTGATCGCCGCCGACCGCTATGCCAACGCCCCCGCCATGCAGGTGGCCCACCAGGCCCGCGTGCTGGACATGCTGGATGGTGCCGCCCTGCGCGCCCTGGTGGCCGAGGTCAAGCCCGACCTCATCATCCCCGAGATTGAAGCCATCGCCACCGACACCCTGGCCGCCCTCGAGCAGGAAGGGGTCAAGGTGGTGCCCAATGCCCGCGCCACCCAGCTCACCATGAACCGGGAGGGGATCCGTCGCCTCGCCGCCGAAACCCTGGGACTGCCCACCTCTGCCTACCGCTTTGCCCAGAGCAAGGAGGAGTTTGTGGCCGCCGTCGAGGCCATCGGCTTGCCCTGCGTGGTAAAACCGGTGATGAGCTCCTCCGGCAAGGGGCAGAGCCTGCTGCGCGACCTCGCCAGGCTGGATGAAAGCTGGACCTATGCCCAGGAGGGGGGCCGTGCCGGTCGTGGCAAGGTGATTGTCGAAGGCTTCGTTCCTTTCGAGTACGAGATCACCCTGCTCACGGTGCGCGCCGTCGATGGCATCCACTTCTGCGAGCCTATCGGCCATCGTCAGGAGGATGGCGACTACCGCGAATCCTGGCAGCCCCAGGCCATGAGCGAGCTGGCCCTGGCCCGCTCCAAGGAGGTGGCGGCCAAGGTGGTCGAAGCCCTTGGCGGCTACGGTCTGTTCGGGGTCGAGCTCTTCATCAGGGGTGACGAGGTGTGGTTCAGCGAAGTCTCCCCCCGCCCCCACGACACCGGCATGGTGACCCTGATCTCCCAGGATCTCTCCGAGTTCGCCCTGCACGTGCGCGCCATCCTGGGGCTGCCCGTCGGCACCATCACCCAGTACGGTCCGAGCGCCTCTGCCGTGGTGCTGCGGGAAGGCCACAGCCAGGATATCCGCTATCAGGGGATTGGCGAGGCACTGGCCCTGGTGCCGGGTGCCCAGTTGCGTCTCTTTGGCAAGCCGGAGATCGCCGGTCGTCGTCGCCTCGGGGTGGCGCTCGCCCGTGGGCAGGATTGCCAGGAAGCCGTGGAGCAGGCCAAGACGGTGGCAGCCCGGGTAGAAGTACTGTTCTAGGCAATCCGCTTTACCACGCAAAAACAAACGTTTATCTGCGTGATCCGGCGCAAGGGGCAGGTGACTGCCCCTTTCCCATTGAAGCACCAGGCTTATAATCCCCCCTTCACCTATGTCAGGAGTACAAGATGTTAACTGCCGTGATCTTCGATATGGATGGTGTTCTGATCGACTCGGAACCCTTCTGGCAACGGGCACAGATGGCCGTCTTCGCCGAACTGGGCCACTTCCACACCGAGGAGGACTGCAACTCCACCATAGGGGTGCGCATCGATCAGCTGGTGGCCCACTGGTACCGGATCCGCCCCTGGAGCAGCCCCAGCCAGGAAAAGGTAGTACAGCGCATCCTGGATCAGGTGATCGCGCTCATCCTGCAAGAGGGACAGCCCAAGGCCGGGGTGCTGGAAGCCCTCGACCTCATCGAGGCCCAAGGGCTCAAGATCGGGCTCGCCACCTCCTCACCGTTTGCCATGGTCGAGGCGGTGCTCGGCAAACTCGGCATCCAGGACCGTTTCATGGCGGTCCACTCCGCCGAGGTGGAGCGCTTTGGCAAACCCCACCCGGATGTCTATATCCACGCCGCCGAGAAGCTCGGCGTCGAGCCTGTGCACTGTCTCGCCATTGAGGACAGCTTCACCGGCCTGCTGGCGGCCAAGGCAGCCTCCATGACGGCGCTGATCGTGCCGGACCCGGCGCTGGTCGGCGATCCCCGTCTGGCCATCGCCAACCACGAGCTGCGCTCTCTTGCCGAGCTGAACGCAGAGATGCTGGCCGGCTGGGTCAAGTAGGCAACACCCTGGCGGACTGACCTCCAGCCTCCCTTTATCCCGCTCATAAACGTGCGCTTGCTCGCGGTTGCGCCGCCCTGTGGCGACTAGAATCAGCAGGAGCACAGAGACGGCCCACGGGCCCGAGGAGGTCACCATGATCGAATACACCAGCAAGCGTATCGTCTGCCCCCACTGCGGCCACCACACCCGGGTCGAGCTGGATGCCAGCCAGGGGGATCAGGAGTTCTACGAAGATTGCATGGCCTGCTGCAACCCCATCCATCTGCGGCTGCACCGGGATGAAGCCCGCGACTGCCTGCAACTCTTCGTGGATGCTGACGACGAGCAGCTGTTCTGAATCCCCCTGTCCAGACACAGACAAAAACAAACGGGACCCTGTGGGTCCCGTTTGTTCTGGTGCCGTCGTCAGGCTGGGTCACGCCTCCCTCAAGCACGCCGCCTTCGCCGACGTCATGGTCGGAACAAACTCCACCACCTGATAATCGGCCGCCTCTGCCTGTTTGAAGGGATCCTCTGCCAGCATCGCCTCCAGGGCGTCTCGGCTCACGCCCTGCGCCAGTATGACGCCCCCGACTCGGGGTACCTGACGCCCGGATGCCAGAAAATGGCCTGCGGCATACTGCCGCTCCAGCCACGCAATGTGGGCCGGGATCAGGGCATCGATCTCCGCCAGCGGTTTCACATAAGTCAATGTCACGACAAACATAGAGAAGTCTCCAAGGCCCTGGGGCGGCGCCTCTTCCACAAGAGGGCGCCTTTCCCGTGATGCCGCCCTCCTCTTCGAACCCTGGGGGCAGCGCTCAGGTGGTTACTGGCGCGCCGCCAGCACCCGCTCCACCGTGTCGACGATGGCCTGGGTCTGGGGGTCAATCTCGATGTTGGTCCGCCAGCCGGCCTTGACCCAGCCCAGATTGGTGCGGGCCAGGGTCTCGGGGATCAGGTTGACGCAGAACTCGCTGGCGCGCACCTCGCCCACGGTGAGGCTGATGCCGTCGATGCCGATGTAGCCCTTGGTCAGCACGTACTTCATCAGCGCAGGATCGAGGCGATACCACACCTGGCGGTTGTTGGGGGTGTCGATGACCGAGGTCACCTCGGCCGTCCCCATGATGTGGCCGGACATGGCATGGCCGCCAATCTCGTCCCCAAAGCGGGCGGCCCGCTCCACGTTGACCTTGTCACCCACCACCAGTTGCCCAAGGTTGGTGAGGCGCAGAGTCTCCTGCATCAGATCGAAGCTGACCAGATCCCCCTCCACCCGGGTGACGGTCAGGCAGCAGCCGTTGTGGGCCACCGAGGCCCCCAGGGCCAGCCCCTCGCCCCAGGCCGGGCTCGGCATGCGGATCACGTGGGTGCGAAAATTGGGCAGTGAATCGATGGCCACCAGTTCGGCGGTCCCTTGTACGATGCCGGTGAACATGAGTCTCTCCAGGCTGTGAAAATTGTCGGCAGGTTACCCCCGGCCACCTTGCAAGACAAGGGTGCCGGCTGACAAGGAGAAGCGCGATCGCTATAGTGACCCCAATCAATCCAGACTGAATGAGGAAACAAAAATGCAGGTATATCAATGCTGTGAAGCCATTCGCATCGCCTACAACCAGATTGGCTCCGGCGAGCAGGGTTATGTGCCCCAGGCCATCGCCGCCAGCATACGGGCGCTCAACGCCGTGGCCTCCGACGAGCGGGTACCAGAGGATCTGCGCGAGCAGGCGGCCTATGCCGCGGCCAACCTGCTGATCAGCGATCACGAAGACGCCTGATCCCGGCTACAAATCTGCCGCCGACCTTCCCCGTTGGCGGTTTTTCAGGCTAGAATGACACCCCCGCATTTTGTCTCCTCAGGACGAGGAGGCAAAAGCCCATCTCTCTTGCCCGCTCTTTCTCTTTTATCTGATCCACTCGGAGGTGTCAGTGCAACGTTATTGGTCCGAGGCGAAGCAGCTCGTTCGTCTAGCCAGCCCCATTCTAGTCGCCCAGGTGGCCCAGATCGCCATGAACTTCGTCGATACCGTGATGGCGGGACAGGTGAGCGCCGTGGATCTGGCCGCCGTGTCGGTGGCGTCCAGCTTCTGGTTGCCGATCATCTTGCTGGTGCAGGGCATCATCATGGCCCTCACCCCCATCGTTTCCCAGCTCAACGGCGCTCGCAAGCAGGACGAGGTGCGCCCCGCCGTGCACCAGGGCTTCTGGCTCGCCCTCATCGTCACGCCCATCGCCATGGTGGCACTCTACTTCAGCCCCCTGGCACTGCAATTCATGGACGTGGATCCCGTCATGGCGGCCAAGACTGCCGGCTACCTGCACGCCATCCTGTGGGGCCTGCCCGCCTTCGTGATGTTCCAGGTGCTGCGCAACTTCAGTGAGGGGCTCTCCCACACCATGCCGACCATGGTGATCGGTTTCGTGGGGCTCGCGGTCAACATCCCCGCCAACTACATCTTCATTCACGGCCACTTCGGCATGCCGAAACTCGGCGGCGTCGGCTGCGGCGTGGCCACTGCCATCGTGCTCTGGGCCATGCTGCTGGCGATGATCGTCTATGTGAAGTGCTCTGCCCACTTCAAGCGCATCAACCTGTTCGCCCAGCTGGCACGCCCCAACGGCAGCCGGATCTGGCGCCTGTTTCGCCTGGGGTTCCCCATCGCCATGGCCATCTTCTGCGAGGTGACCCTGTTTACTGTGGTCGCCCTGATGCTGGCCCCCTTCGGCGCGGAGACGGTGGCGAGTCACCAGATTGCGCTCAACTTCTCCAGCCTGGTCTTCATGCTGCCCCTCTCCATCGGTGTCGGCGTGACCATCCGGGTCGGTCACAACATAGGGGAAGGTCAACCGGATCAGGCCAGGGTCGCCGCCCGCACCGGCCTGATGCTGGGCATGGGAGTCGCCGCCGCGACCGCCGCCCTCACCGTGCTGCTGCGCGACCCCATCGCGGGGATCTACACCGACGACCTGCAGGTGATCGGCCTCGCCGCCACCCTGCTCTTCTTCGCCGCCATCTACCAGATCTCCGATTCGGTGCAGGTGGTGGCCGCGGCAGCCCTGCGCGGTTACAAGGATACCCAGGCCATCTTCTACGTCACCATCGTCGCCTATTGGGGGCTGGGTCTGCCCACCGGCATGATCCTGGGGCTGACCGACTGGGTGGTACCGCGCATGGGCCCGCAGGGCTTCTGGATAGGCTTCATCGTCGGTCTCACCTCCGCCGCCCTGATGCTGGGCGCGCGGCTGCGCGTCATCTACGGCCGCTTCGCCAGCCCCGCGGCCTGCACCGCCCTCTCCCGGGCGCAATAGGGCGCGGCCAGGGGCACGGGGAGCCGCACTTTTGGGGCGGCTCGCCTGTAAAATCAACAGGCTGCACAAGAACTGGGCAAACAGTCTCCTTTGTGCATGTCCCTTGTTGACAGCCTTGGGGGCCATGGGTAGTATGCCGACCACGCCAGCAGTGCTGGCGGGATAAAACGGGTCTTCAGCCCGGTTTATGAAGTGGGTTTATAGCTCAGTTGGTTAGAGCACTACCTTGACATGGTAGGGGTCGTTGGTTCGAATCCAATTAAACCCACCACTTTTCGTGATGCGTCCTTAGCTCAGCTGGTTAGAGCACCACCTTGACATGGTGGGGGTCGGTGGTTCGAATCCACTAGGACGCACCATCACGAAACCCTGTTATGCGTCCTTAGCTCAGCTGGTTAGAGCATCACCTTGACATGGTGGGGGTCGGTGGTTCGAATCCACTAGGACGCACCATAACAGTTTGAATAAATTGCAGATATGAATTTGATGTGGGTTTATAGCTCAGTCGGTTAGAACAGTACTTTGACATGGCGTAGGCAATGTCGTTGGTTCGAATCCGGTTGAACACAGATGTGGGTTTATAGCTCAGTTGGTTAGAGCACTACCTTGACATGGTAGGGGTCGTTGGTTCGAATCCAATTAAACCCACCACTCCCCTGCAATGACACACAAAGTCGCCTTGCGCACCCTGCGTCCTTAGCTCAGCTGGTTAGAGCATCACCTTGACATGGTGGGGGTCGGTGGTTCGAATCCACTAGGACGCACCAGATTTGAAAAGCCCGCTTGATAGCGGGCTTTTTGCATTGGTCGGCTCTGACACCCGCTCTCCCCCGTCATCTGCCTCCTGTCCCCTCTGGCCCACGGGCCGCCATTGTCGTGCCATGGCCGCCGCGTTTACCTCGCTTCGTCAGAAGAGATCGAGCTGCTGGCCGCAGATCCGCTCGAACGACTCCCCCACAAAGGGAAGGATGGCGTCGGCGATGGGCCTGAGCTGCTTGTCGATGTAGTGCTCGTAGTCGACGGCGCTGCGCCGGTACTCCAAAGGCTCGGGGCCGTTCAAGGTCATCAGGTAGGCGATGGTGCCCCTGTGCTGATAGCGCTGGGGCAGGCCGCGGCGCAGGTTCTCCTCGTCCGCCAGGCGCGCCGCCCGCACATGGGGCGGCACGTTCTTCTGATATTCCTCGAGTTTCTGGCGCAGCCGCTTGCGGTAGATGAGCAGATCGTCGTGACGGCCCGCCCGGGTCTCGTCCACCATGGTGCGCACATAGCTGCTGGGATCCTGGTCGTGGAACACCATTTCGTAGAGCCGGGTCTGGAATGCCTTGGCAAGGGGTGTCCAGTCGGTGCGCACCGTCTCCAGCCCCTTGAACACCAGGTGCTCCCCTTCCCCTTCGCCCACCAGCCCCGCATAGCGTTTCTTGCTCCCCTTCTCCAGCCCGCGAATGGTGGGCATCAGGAAACGGCGGTAGTGAGTCTCGTACTGGATCTCCAGATGGCTCGGCAGGTCGAACTCCCGCCTGATCAGCGCGGCCCAGTTGTCGTTGATCATCTTCGCCAGTCGCTGGCCAATCTCGTCCGCCTGTTCGAGACGGATATCGCTCCCCAGGTGCACGAAGGTGGAGTCGGTGTCCCCATAGATCACCTCGAACCCTTCTGCCTCTATCCACTCCCGGGTCTGCTGCATGATGCCGTGGCCCCGCAAGGTGATGGAGGAGGCGAGCCTCGGGTCATAGAAGCGGCAGCCCCCCGACCCCAGCACCCCGTAGAAGGAGTTCATGATGATCTTGATGGCCTGGGAGAGGGCCTTGTTACTGGCGGCCTTGGCCCGATCCCGCGCCGCCCACAGGGTGGCGATGAGATCCGGCAGGAAGTGGCGGGTTCGGGAGAACAGGGCGCCGCGAAAGCCTGGAATGGCGTTATCCGGGTGTTTGAGCCCCTCCACCAGCCCCATGGGGTCGATGCAGAAGGTGCGGATGATGCTGGGATAGAGGCTCTTGAAGTCGAGCACCAGCACGTGGCGATAGAGCCCCGGCTTGGAGTCCATCACATAGCCGCCGGGGCTTGCGAGCCCGCCGTCAGCCGGCAGGTTGGGCGCCACATAGCCACCGCGGTGCAGCCGTGGCAGATAGAGGTTGGTGAACGCCGCCACCGACCCGCCCACCCGGTCGAGCTCGAGACCGGTGAGGGAGGCGCGCTCGATGGCGAAGGGGATGAGGTGGCAGAAATCGAAGATCTCCCACACCAGCCTGCAATCTTCCAGGTTGTAGCGGGCCAGCGCCTCCTTGTCGGAGTGGAACAGCTCGGTGATCTTCTCCCCCCGGTTGGCCACGTCCTCGATGTCCTTGCCCCGCCCGAGCAGCTCGCTCGCCACCGCATCCAGGCTGTAGCTCGGGAACTGCCAGGTGGCGCTCTTGAGGGTATCGATGCCGTCCAGCACCATGCGCCCCGGGATGATGACGTTGCCGCTCTGGGGGTCGTTTCGGGACGAGCGCCAGAAGCAGAGCTCCCGCCCGCGCCCGAGCCGCAACCACCGCTTGTGGAGTTCGGCGCGGCGCAGCAGCAGGCGAAAGTCGAAATTCACCACGTTCCAGCCGATGACGAGATCGGGATCGTGCAGGCTGAACCAGCCCTCCAGGGCACCGAGCAGGGCAGGCTCGTCCGCCACCCACTCGACGGGGGTCTCCCAGTCCTGCGAGTCCGGCTCCGGGGCACCAATCATGATGACCCGCGCGTCCTCTTCGCTATGGAGCCCCACCGAGAAGAGGGTGCCATCCATGGCGCACTCCACGTCCAGGGAGACCCAGGAGAGGGTCGGCGTCACCGCCTGCGGCGCACAGCGCGCCTCGTTTACCTCCCAGTAACCCTGCCTGCCCCCCTTTCGCCTCGCCTTGCCGTCAAAGCGCATCCCGGCGGTGATGAAGCGCTCCATGAGAAAGCGCTCGGGCAGGCGGATATCCGCCTCGAAGTGCTCCAATCCGCGGATGAGCAGCAGCTCGATGGCGCGGTGAAAGGCGCTCAGGGTGGCAAAGTAGCAGCCCACCACCCGGCTCCCCTCGAAGGTGTGCATGGGGAGGCGGCGAAAACGCCCCCTCACCCCGGCCCCCTTGAAAAGCTCGGCCGCCTCCTCCAGGTGGCGTTCCGGCAGGAAGAAGACCGGCTCCTGCCCCGGCACCACCACCCGTACCGGTCCCTGTGCGCTCCAGAGCCACATCACGATCTCGGTACGCCCCTGCACATCCCGACCATGGCGGGTCAGGATGAAGCCGTCGAGCGGCGGGGTCACGGGAGGGAGGGGCTGGATGTCGGTCATGCAGGTGGTCGGGCTCAAGAGTGGGATGGGACTATTGTACGTTCATACAGTACCCGGCTGCAATTGCCGGGCTGGGCCCTCAGGGCAGGCGCTGTGCCCCGTCTTTGCCATCCGGCGCCGGATTGGGGCATAGTAACCTCGGCATCACTCACCGGCACCGGGCGAGACGGCATGTCCAACTTCCGGCAGACGCTGCGGCCTGCGCGCGCCAACCTTTTCCTCGACAAGGAGCACCCCATGACACAACAGTGGCAACGCATTGCCTCCCGCCTCACCGATGTGGGCGGCATCCCGGTGGCTCGCGCCATCCCGGTCAAGGAGCGGCGCACCATCGGGCCCTGGTGTTTTCTCGATCATATCGGCCCGACCCGCTTTGCCCCCGGCGCCCCCGGCATGGATGTGGGGCCCCACCCCCACATCGCCCTGCAGACCTTCACCTGGATGCTGGAGGGGGAGATCCTCCACCGGGACAGCCTGGGCAGCAAGCAGGTGATCCGTCCGGGCCAGGTGAACCTGATGACCGCAGGACGGGGCATCGCCCACACCGAGGAGTCGGTCCCGAACCAGCCCGATCTGCACGCCGCCCAGCTCTGGATAGCCCTGCCAGAGGCGGATCAGCATACCCCGCCCCGCTTCGATCACTACCCGACGCTCCCCCGCTGGCAGCAAGGGGAGATCACCCTCACCCTGCTCATCGGCGAGCACGGCAGCCAGCGCGCCCCCACCCTGCACTTCTCCCCCATTCTGGGGCTGGATCTGCACGCCCCCGAGGGAGGCGAGATCACCCTCCCCCTGGACCTCGCCTTCGAGCACGGCCTCTTTCCCCTCGCGGGGGAGACCATCGTCGCAGGGGAGGCCCTGGCCCCGGAGCAGCTGCTCTACCTGCCCCCCGGCAACCGGGAGGTGGCGCTGACCCTGCGCCCGGGCGCCCGGCTGCTGCTCATCGGCGGCGAGCCCCTGCCCAGACCGCTGCAGATCTGGTGGAACTTCGTGAGCGTCGACAAGGAGGCCATTCGCACCGCCGCCGCCGACTGGGAGAGCGGTCATCCACGCTTTGGCGAGGTGACGGGTTACCAGGGGCCCCGTCTCAAGGCGCCGCCCCTGACCGGGATCTGAGCCAGGGTTCCAAAACAAAAGAGCGCCTATGGCGCTCTTGTTGATTGGAATGAAGGCCCGTCAGGACTCCTCTTCCTGCTCCGCCTGCAACCTGGCCCGGCGGGCCATGGCCTCCTCCTGGGCACTCTCTATCTCGTGCAGCACGCCATCCAGATCGATGGCCTCCCGGCTCTCTTCGAACAGGCCGGTGAGCTCGGTCTCGGGGCCCAGCTTGCCATCCTCGAACAAGGACCACATCTCCCGGGCATACCGGGTCTTGAGCAGCTCGGGGGCATACATGCCGTAGTAGTTGCGCATGTTGTCGACATCCCGCTCCAGCATCGCCCTGGCCTGGTTGTTGGCGGCGGCATCCACCACCTGGGGCAGGTCGATGATGACGGGCCCCTCTTCGTCCACCAGCACGTTGAACTCCGAGAGATCCCCGTGAATGAGGCCAGCGCAGAGCATGCGCACCACGTAGCGGATCACCTTGCCATGATCCACCAAAGCCTGCTCACGGGTCAGGGCCACGTCGTTGAGACGGGGAGCGACGTTGCCGTCGGCGTCGGTGATGAGCTCCATCAGCAGCACGCCATCGAGGCAGACATAGGGCCTGGGCACCCGCACCCCGGCCGCCGCCAGCTTGAACAGGGCATCCACCTCGGTGTTCTGCCACACCTCTTCGTGCTGCTTGCGACCGTACTTGGAGCCCTTCTCCATGGCGCGGGCATCGCGGCTGCTGCGTACCCGCCGCCCTTCCTGATAGACCACGGCCTGCTTGAAGCTGCGCTTTGACGCCTCTTTGTAGACCTTGGCGCAGCGGATCTCGTCGCCGCAGCGCACCACATAGACGTCGGCCTCTTTGCCGCTCATCAGCCGGCTGATGACATCGTCCACCAGGCCGTCATCAACCAGAGGTTGGATTCGATTTGGAATTTTCATGACCGCCCTTTTACCCTATTTTTGCACCTTGTTTGCACCTGTTTGCTGGTGGCCTGCCACCCCTGTCAGAAACGGCCCGCAAGGGGGCCGTGTCGATCAAGGTTCCGGTGGCAGCCCCTGGCGGATGCGGCGGATCCCCGCCTCGTAGAGACCGTCCTCGCCCTGATCGTGCTCCTGGGTTTCGAAGATCTTGAGAAACCACATGTACTGCTCGGGGAAGCGGCCAAGCTGCTGCTCCACCATGCGGTTCATCTGGTTGACGTCCGCCACCAGATCCGCGGTGGGATAAGGGTCGAACGGCGCCTCGATCTCCAGCCGGTAGCCCCCCTGATCCTCGTCGTAGCAGGCCAGAATGGGCACGGCGCGGGCACCGGTCAGCTTCACCAGCTTGGGCAGGGCCGGCAGGGTCGCCTTGGGGTGGTTGAAGAAGGGCACGAAGAGGCTCGCCTCCCGGCCGTGATCCTGATCCGGCAGATAGAAGAAGCTGTCGCCGCTGCGCAGGGCCTTGATGGCGGGCTTGATGCCGACGCTGCGCTCGTAGATACGCCCGCCCTTGCTGCGCTCGCGGTTGATATACCAGTCGAACACCGCATCCTTGGGGCTTTTCATCATGGTGCACATCTTGATCCCCTGGAGGGGGAAGTAGCGGCCAATCATGTCCACCGCCCAGGTGTGGGGCACCACGAAGATCATGGGGCGACCGGCTGCCCGCTCCGCTTCCACATGCTCCCAGCCGCTCACCTTGACGCGCCCCTTGAGGAAGTCGGGGCTGCGCCAGGTCAGCTCGCCAAAGCCCAGGAAGGTCTTGAGCCCCACCCGGATGGATTTCAGCAGCAGGGCCTGACGGCCCGCCTCGTCGAGATGGGGGAAGCAGATCTTGAGGTTGGTGTCGGCGATGTAGGCCTGCTTCGTGGAGACGCGCAGCAGCAGGGGGGCCAGGTAGTCGGCCAGCTTGTCCCGTGCCCTTGCCGGCACCCAGGCCAGCAGGGAGAGCAGGGCGACGGCCAGCCAGCTGCCCCACAGACGGGGGTGCAGCAGGCGCGGATGAAAAGAGGTATCAAACACCGGATCTTGTGCGGACATGGTCGCCATCGAATCATCAAAACAGACCGTCATTTTAGTGATCCTGACAACTTTTTCTACCCTGCCCTGCACAGCGCCACCGCGCCAAGTCACTGATCAGACAAGTTAGAAATAAAAAGTGGCCCGCTTGGGGCCACATTTTTGCACCGGGTGAGCGCAAGGCTCAGGGATGAGGAGCAAGGCCCCGGCGGATGCGCCGGATCCCCTCTTCGTAGAGGCCATCCGGCCCCACCTGATCCTCACGGGTGTCGAAGATCTTGAGGAACCACATGTACTGGCCCGGGTGGCGGCAGAGCTGGCGCTCCACGCTGTCGTTCATGCGGCAGGTATCCGCCATCAGATCCGCGCTCGGGTAGTCGGCGTAGGGAGCCTCGACCTCCAGCCGGTAGCCGTGCGCCTGCTCGTCATAGCAGGCCAGCACCGGCAGGGCCCGGGCACCGGTCAGCTTCACCAGCCGTGGCAGGGCCGGCAACGTCGCCTTGGGGTGGTTGAAGAAGGGGGCAAACAGGCTCGCCTCCCGGCCGTGATCCTGATCCGGCAGATAGAAGAAGCTCAGACCGGATTTCACAGCCTTGATCACCGGCTTGATGCCGGCGCTGCGCTCATAGACGCGGCAGCCGTGCCGGGCCCGCGCGCCGTTGATGTGCCAGTCGAACACCGGGTTGCGGGCGCTCTTCATCATGGTGCACATGGGCAGGCCCCGCTGGGCGAAGTAGTAGCCCGCCGCATCGATGGGCCAGCTGTGGGGCACCACCAGGATCACCGGTCGGCCAGCGGCCTGCTCCGCCTCGATATGTTCCCAGCCGCTGACCTGGATCCGCCCCATCACGTGGGCGGGGCTGCGCCAGGTGAACTCGCCAAAGCCCAGCAGGCTCTTGAGGCCGACCCGGATGGAGGTCATCAGGATGGCCTCCCGCTCGGCCTCGCTCTTCTCCTTGAAGCAGATGGCGAGGTTGGTCCTGGCGATGTAGATCTGCTTCTTCGAGATGGCGCATACCAGGGGCGTCAGAGCATCGGCCAGGCGATCCCGCCAGCGCGGGGGCACGAAGGCGAGCACACCGATGGCGCCGAGGGCGAGCCAGCTCAACCAGTAACGGGGGTGCAGCAGACGAGGCTGGAATCGGGCGTCAAACACGGGATCAGATGAGGACATGGGGCACGACAAAACAATGGGAAGATAAAGTGGCGCGTATCGTGACAGGTATTACCAGTTAACGCCAACTGAATGTCGCCTGTATGGGCAACTATTTAAGCCACTTCACGGATTGACAAAATTAATCTGCTTCATTTGATTCCCCTCTGCGTCACTGCATCACGAACGGCAGACCCCGCACGGGCGGGGTCGATGACGAGGGGGGATGAAAACCTTGTGCCTAGCGGCGTGCAGGCTGCCCCGGCAGGTCATCCTGCACGACCGGCAGGAAGAACATCAGGTAACGCAGGGCCACGTAACCCACCACCAGGGTGGCCACCCCCAGCTCCAGATAGGCCAGCTGATGGAGCTGCTCGGCATAACGGGCCGCCTGTGGCCACTGCGACAGCAGGTGACTCACCTTGAACAGGGCGGTGGCCCCGATCACCAGGGGGAAGGTGAAAGCGGCGTAACCCGGCGAGAACGGCAGGCGCAGCAGCTTGATGAAGGCCAGGTAGATGATGCCGGTCATCAGCACGGCGATCCCGAGCAGCACCGCCACCAGCAGCAGGGAGGGGTCCTGGCTCACGGTGAGGTAGCCGGCCAGCGACAGGCTCGCCGGGGCGGCCAGGATGGCGATGGTTGGCTTGGCGGCATCCGGCACCTCGTGGCTGAAGATGAGGCGATAGAGCATCAGCGGCAGCATCAGGCCGTAACAGGCCATGCCGAACCAGAGCAGGCCGGTGGCCAGGGATGCGAAGGGACCGCCCGGGTAGGCCACGTCAGCCACGATGATCCCCACCGGCGGCACGAACCAGCTCGGCACCATGTGATGGATTTCAAACGCTCTGGCCCTGTGCCAGACGAAGGTGGTGAGGAAGACGAGGTGGATGATGACCGCAAACAGCCAGAGCCCCTGCCCCAGGGTCGGGGCGAGCAGGCCGACCGCCTTGGAGACCACCATGGTCCCCATGGCGTAGGTGGGCACCACGCTGCCCACCACGGGATGGGCGAGATCCTGCCACAGCAGGCGCGGGTGGATCAGGAACTTGAAGGTCAGGACGAGGAGCAGCACGGCGGCGATGGCGGCCCCCAGCAGTTGCAGACGGCCATCGAACTGACCGGCATTTTCCCAGCACCAGCCGAGGCTGGCGATCCCGAGTGCCAGACCGGCCATGGGGGTCGGGGCGGCGGCCAGGGAGCGGCGGGTTCTTGCGATCATGGCGGATACCCTCTTGATGATGACGATGGGCATAGGATAAAGGGGGTCTATCGTTTACGATATCTAAATGAATTGAACTTAGCGTTTAGGAAAATCAAACGATATGAAGCTCACCCTGCAACAACTCAAGGTGTTTGCCACCATCGCCCGCCACGGCAACCTGGGGGGCGCCGCCAATGAACTCTGCCTGAGCAAGGGGGCCGTCTCCCAGTCGCTGCAGGAGCTGGAGCGCCAGCTCGCCACGCCCCTGTTCGATCGGGTGCACCCGAGGCTTCAGCTCAACAGCGAGGGGCGCCTGCTGCAACCGGCCGCCGAGGAGCTGCTGACCCGGATGCAGGAGATAGAGCAGCTCTTCAGCCCCGATGCCGAGCCGAGCGGCCAGCTGCACCTCGGGGCCAGCCAGACCATCGGCAACTACCTGCTGCCCGCCCTGCTGGCGGAGGGGGCCCAGGAGCTGGGGGTCGCCCCCAGGGTCACCATCGCCAACACCCACCTCCTGTGCCATGCCCTCGCCCACTTCGAACTGGATCTCGCCCTCATCGAGGGGGAGAACCACCACCCGGACCTGGTGAGCGAACCCTGGCTGGAGGACGAGATGCTCATCATCGCCGCCCCCGGTCACCCCCTGGCGGATCAGCTCGAGCTGCCCCTGCGCCGGCTTGCCGGGGAAACCTGGGTGCTGCGCGAGGCGCAATCCGGCAGCCGCGAGCAGTTCGAGCAGCAGCTCCAGCCCCACCTGCCCCGCTGGCAGGCGGGGATAGAGCTCAATACCCTGGAGGCGGTGATGCTGGCGGTGGAGAAGGGGCTCGGCATCTCCTTCATCTCCCGCCTCGCGGTGGCGGATCGGCTGGCACAGGGGCGCCTGGTTGCCCTCACCCCGAGTCGCCGCTTCCCCCGCCAGCTCTCCCTCGTCTGGCACAAGCAGAAGTTCCACTCCGCCGCCCTGCGCCGCTTCCTGGCCTTCTGCCGCGCCCAGACCCTGGCTTGAGAAGCCCTTCGGATACGACAAGGGCGCCATTGGCGCCCTTGTCGTTCAGCCGATGCTCCCCTCGGCCCTCAGCCCTTCCCCGGCCTCAGCCGGCGAGTCCCCCTTCAATCCAGCCGAGCACCTGCCGGGTCACGGCCTGGGGCACCCAGGGGGAGTCCAGCAGCCGGTGGCGCAGGCAATCGGCGAAGTGATCCGCCTCGTGCTGCATGCCGCCCCCCTCCACCGGCAGATAGATGTCCGCCGGCCAGATGACGGGAGCAGGCCCCCCTTGCCAGCGAATGTGCTGGGGATTCCACCACTTGCCCTCGATGACCAGGCGCCACCCCTCCCCGGACAAGGACGCTTCCCGCTCGAGATCCTCGATGATGGAGGCCCCGAGTTCGGCCCGAAACGGCTCATCGAACGTGAAGCTGGCGGCGAGATCCACCTCCCCCGGAGCCCGCGTCAGCGTCACCTCGGGGGCGGGGCAGCCCAGCCCCAGCCGATGGCAGAGGGCGGCATGGAGCCAGAGGGGATAGACCCCCACGTCCCAGGCAGCGCCGCCATCCAGCGCCGGATCGAACAGCTTGCCCACCCTGGGCTGGGTCGAACCGAACGCCGCCCGCAGCTCGCGCGGCGGCGGCAGCAGGGGCAGGCGCTGCAACAGGGCGCGCATGGCGGGAAAGCACATCACCTTCATGGCCTCGAGCAGCAGCAGGCCGCGTGCGTGGGCGAGCGCCACCAGTGCGTCCCAATCCGCCACCCGGGTCACCGCCGGTTTTTCCACCAGTACGTGCTTGCCCGCCAGCAGCATCTGCCTCACCAGGCCCGCGTGCTCCGGGTGGATGACCGCCACATAGACGGCCTCCACCTCGGGGCTGGCGGCCAGGGCCTCATAGCTGCCATAGGCGTGGGGCAGCCCCAGATCCCGGGCGAACTCGTCCGCCCGTCCCTGGTCCCGAGCTGCGATGGCCACCACCTCGGCTCCCCTGGCGTGCCCGTTCACATCGCGGCAAAAACGCCGGGCGATGGCCCCCGCCCCGGCAATGCCAAAGCGCAGGGGTGCCCTTGTCTCGTCGTGCATCGTCTCTCCTTGCTACCCAATGGTGGACCCCGGCATCACGCCGGGCGCGGGCTCCCGGCCAGGCTGCGCAGCCAGCATATCTCCTCGCCCCAGATGGACTCGTCGATGGTCTCGAGGATAAGCGGGATGCCGTCGAAACGGTCGTCGTTCATGATGTGGTGGAACACCGCCTCGCCGAGGTTGCCCTCCCGCAGGCTGTGGTGACGGTCGACCCGACTACCGAAGGTACACTTGGCGCCGTTGATATGCATCCCCTTGAGGTACTGGAACCCCACGATGCGGTCGAAGTCGGCAAACACCGCCTCGCACCCCTCGGGGGTACGCAGATCGTAACCGGCGGCGAAGGCGTGGCAGGTGTCAAAGCAGACGCCGACCCGACTCTTGTCCTCTACTCCGTCGATGAGGGTGGCCAGATGCTCGAACGACCAGCCGAGGTTGGTGCCCTGGCCTGCGGTATTCTCGATCACCGCCGTCACCCCTTCGCTGCGCTCCAGCGCCCAGTTGATGGACTCGCTCACGAGCTTGAGGCTCACCGCCTCGGGGATCTGCTTGAGATGGCTGCCCGGGTGGAAGTTCAGGTAGCACAGCCCCAGTTGCTCGCAGCGCTTCATCTCGTCCAGGAACGCATCCCGGGACTTGGCGAGGGCATCGGGGTCGGGATGACCCAGGTTGATGAGGTAGCTGTCGTGGGGCAGGATCTGCTCGGGGCGAAAGCCCTCCTTCTCGCAGGCGGCCTTGAAGGCGCGAATGCTGGCCTCGGAGAGGGGCGCCGCCTGCCACTGGCGCTGGTTCTTGGTAAACAGGGCGAAGGCGTTGGCCCCGATGGCTTTGGCCCGGGCGATGGTGTTTTCCACCCCGCCCGCCGCACTGACGTGGGCTCCGATAAATTTCATCTCATCTCCTGTGCACTGTGACCGGGTGCCTGCCGCGCTGGCCACCGCACCCGTTGCCGGGGCGCCATTATGCCCAAGCCAACCCCTTGCGCCAAACCGGGATTGTCGATGGGGGCAATGGAAAAGGCGCCCGAAGGCGCCTTGATGAGAGACAGAACATCCCTGTCCGTCAATAGGCCAGACCGGCCCCGTAGGGATAGAGCGGGCTTTGTGAGTCCTTGGCCACGTCCGGGGACTGGGCCAGCACCGCCTGCCAGCTCGAGGGCAGCTCGAAGGGGAGCTTGCCGCGTGCCTTCTGGGTGCCGCTCATGACATCGAACAGGGCCTGATCCAGGGCGCCGAAGTTGACGAGCAGCACCCGGGCCGACGGGGCGACCTCGGTCAGGATGGCGGGCCTGTCCAGATAGACGGAGAGCACCAGGGGCACCCCGGCCTGCTCGATGGCCTGGATGGCGGCATAGTCATCCGCGCCGCGGTAGACCCCTTCATGGGCCGTCTCCTGCACCACCTGATCATTGCTGGCAAAACCGAGCTGACCGAAGTGGATGCTGCCAAACGGGAAGCGGGGATCCTGCTCGCCCGGGGCGTTGACCCGCACGATGGCAAGCTCCGCGTCGGTCAGGTTCGTCACCACCGTATAGCCGTTGGCCCTGGCCACCTCGGCGTTGACATTGTGCAGATAGACCCGCTTGCCGTCCGCCTTCAGCGGCAGCAGGGCCCCCTCGTTCTTCAGCAACACGTGAGACGCGGCCTGGGCGGCCTGGGCTTCCTGCTGGAACTCGGTCTTGCCCACCAGGGCCACCGCGGCCTCGGCATCCACATAGGGATTCTCGAAGAGCCCGAGGGCAAACTTCTGGGCCAGGATCCGCTCGGCCGAAGTGGTGATGGCCGCCTCGGTCACCAGACCGCTCTGCACCGCCGCCAGCAGGGGCGCCGGATCTTCCACGCCACCGAACTGATCCACCCCGGCGTCGATGGCCTTGGCATAACGCTCGGCCTTGGTGAGCTTCTCCACGCCCCAGGGCATGCCAAAGGGCACGGTCCAGGGGCTCACCCCGGCATTGACTTCATCCTGGGTCAACCCCTGCTCGCAGCGGCTGTCACAGTCATTGACGATGCCCCAGTCGCTCAGCACCACGTCGTCAAACTTGAAGTGGCCCCGCAACAGATCCGTGATGATCTGGCGGTTGAAGCCAAACCCCACCTCCTCGACGGGCTGCCCATCCTGGGTCAGGCCCAGGGGCATGGCGTAGTAGGGCATCACGGCGGCCACCCTGGCCTCGAAGGCGCCCTCGAAGGGCACCAGGTGGTAGGCAAACTGGCCGCCGGGGTAGATCTGCTCCTTGCCCCAGGGGTTGTGGGCATCCAGCCCGTCCTTCTGGGGACCGGCCCCGGCGAAGTGCTTGACCACGGTGACCACGCTCTCCTTGCCTATCCCCTCGCTCCCCTGCTGGAAGCCCTCGATGTAGGCCTTGACCAGGGACTTGGCGAGCAGGTTGTCTTCCCCGAAGGTGCCGTTGATGCGGCCCCAGCGCGGCTCGGTCGCGAGATCCGCCTGGGGCGAGAGGGCCTCGTGGATGCCGACGGCCCGGTACTCCTGACGGGCGATGTCGCCAAAGCGCTGCACCAGGGCAGCATCGCCGATGGCGGCCAGCCCCAGGGTCTCGGGCCACTGGGAGAAGGCCCCGGCACCGATGCTGGTGGCGTTCGGATCATGGGTGAAGTGGTTGCGGGGATCCGTGCTCACCGTCATGGGGATGCCGAATCCCACCCCTTCCAGCAGGGCCTGCAGGGTGTTGTTGTCCGCGGCGATGGCCGCCGGATCACCGGCCATGCGGGTGATGAAGGTGTTGACCCCGTCCTCGCGCAGCATCTTGTCCATGGCCGCGAGGTTCACCCGCCCCGCCCCGTCCAGCACCAGGGTGCCGTGCATCATCAGCCCTGCCTTCTGGGCCAGGGTGAGCCTGCCCACCAGATCCCGGGCCCGCTCGGCGGCGCCGAGGCGCCAGTCCTCGTAGGGGGTCAGGGTGCCGCTGCCATCGAGATCCTTGAATTGCAGGCCGTCCTGCTCGATGAGGGTGACGGTGCGGTGGCCCAGAACGGGCTGCTCGGGCTTGGGGGTGGAGTCGTTGTCGTTGCACCCTGCCAGCAGCAGGGCCCCGATGGCGAGGGCGACACGGGTTCGGGAGAGCGAGTGGTGTTTCATTGTTGTTATCTTCCTTGTGTGTGTAGGAGTCGCCACTCTATGCAAAAGCGGCCCCTCTCACTTGCCCGTCGGGTGCAGGAAGTTGCCGGTTGGGAGCAGGATTGAAAAGTGTGAAAAGGGTTGCAGGGTTACCCTTGGTTACAAATCTGAAACATGAAAGCGGCGCTGGCTCACGGCAATCCGCCGCCGTTGGTCGATGATGGTGGGCCACCGCTGACAAGGATTTTTGCCGTGAAGACCGTCTCCAACCGGATTGCCCTGCACTGCCTCAACCACTGGCAGGCCCGCGGGCGGGATCCTGCTGCCCTCCTGCACCCCTGCGGCATCGCCCACGAAGAGCTGCTGATCCCCCAGGGGCGGCTCGACACCGGGCGCCACTTCCGGCTGCTGGCCGGGGCAGCCCCCCACGTGGATCTGGCCCTCGACTGGACGCCCCCCGCCCTCCCCGGTCTCTTTGCCGACTTCATGTCGCTGGCGAGCCTGTGCTGCAACGCCGCCACCCTTCGCCAGGCCCTGCACTTCTTCCTTGCCTACCGCCCCCTCATCGGCGAGAGCGACGAGATCCGCCTGCAAGAAGAAGAGGGACAGGCCAGGATCAGCTACCACTCGGAGTCCGATCATCCGGACGTCATCGCCCTGAGCAGCCTGGCCAACCTCTGCCACCTCTATGCCCTGCTCCAGTTCTACCACCCGGGCCAGGGGCTGCTGGTGCTGCCCACCCCGGTACGCCCCAAGCTGTGGCGTGAGCTGGCAGGTTGGCTGGAGGGACGGTTGCAGCAGGGGGCGGCCTTCGAGCTGCGCTTTCCCGCCGCCTTGCTCGATCTCGCCCACGGGCAGTGCAACCTGCCCCTGCAACCCCTGCTGCTCGGGGAGCTCGACCGGCAGATGGCCCAGCTTCGCCCAAGCAGCCGCTACCGGGACAGGGTGATGACACTCATTCGCCAGCAGCTGTGGCAAGAGAGCACCGAGGCCTCCTCTCTGCTCGATGGGGTGTGCGAGCACCTCAAGCTGACCCGCTGGACCCTCAACCGCCATCTGCGGGAGGAAGGGTGCCACTTCTCGGGCCTGCTGGAGCGGGTGCGCCGGGAGGAGGCCTGCCGCCTGTTGCAGGATCCCGCCCTCCCCCTGCAGACAGTGGGGGAGCGCCTGGGTTTTGCCCGCCAGAGCAGCTTTACCCGCTTCTTTCGGGAGGCGTTTGCCCTCTCGCCCCGCGAGTTTCGCTCAAGGCGCAGCCGCCTCTGGGGTGCCCCCGAGATGGGCGGCGAGCAACCCCGCCAGCCAGTGGATGAAGAGCTGGACCCTGGGGGCCAGTTGGCGGCGATGGGCATAGAGGGCGTGGATGGGGAGCGGCGGCGCCTGCCACTGGGGCAGGATGCTCACCAGCTCGCCCCCCGCGAGCAGGGATTCGACCCCCACCCGCGGCATCTGGATGATGCCAAGCCCCGCCAGCGCCGCCGCCAGGTAGGTCTCGCTGTCATTGACCATGAGGGCCCCCGCCATGGGCAGCAGGGCGCGGCGGCCATCTTCCGCCAGGTATTCAAAGCCGGGTTCGCTGCGTCCCTGCCCGGCACCAAACCCGGGACCATAGTGCACCAGCCGGTGGCCCGCCAGATCCCCAAGGGTGCGGGGCACCCCGTGGCGAGCCAGGTAGCCTGCGCTGGCACAGTTGATCTGGCGATAGTGACCAAGGGGCCTGGCCACCAGGCTGGAGGGCTCAAGCCCCACGACCCGCACCACGCAGTCAAACCCCTCGCGCACCAGATCCACCCGCCTGTCCGTGCTGCTCAGCATCAGTTGCAGGGCGGGATGCTGCGCCAGAAAGTCCGGCAGGGCCGGGATCACCAGGTGGCGGGCCATCCGGCTTGGCATGTCGACCCGCAGTTGTCCCGAGATCTGCCCCCCCTGGCGAAACAGGCCGTCAAACTCCTCCATGTCCGCCAAAAGCTCCCGGCATCTGGCATAGCAGAGCTGGCCGTCCGTGGTGAGCTGCACCCGCCGCGTGGTACGCAACAGGAGCCGGGTCCCCATGCGCTCCTCCAGCCGACGGATGGCGGCAGAGAGGGTCGCCTTGGGGATGCCCGTCTGCTCGGCGCAGCGGGTAAAACTCTCCAGCTCGGCAACCCGCACGAAGGCTCTCATCGCATCCAGTTGATCCATGGCCTGATTGTCTCGATAAACGGAACAGTGATTCTATTATCACGCTATTTATCCAGTTTAAAAGGAACAATACAGTGATCCGGTCGGCTCGTATCGAGCCTGTGTCCGCCACCCTGACAGGAGTCACACCATGACCAGACCCATCGCCCTCATCACCGGGGCCAGCCGCGGCCTTGGCAAGCACGGGGCCCTGGCCCTCGCCGCCAAAGGCGTCGACCTCATCATCACCTACCGCAGCCAGGCCGCAGAGGCGGAGGCGGTGGTGACCCAGGCCCGCGTCCTCGGCGTTCGGGCCCATGCCCTGGCTCTGGACGTGGGCGAGAGCGCCACCTTCGCGGCCTTTGCAGAGGAGGTGACGCAACTGCTCGCCCGGGAGTGGCAGCGCACCCATTTCAACTTCCTGGTCAACAACGCCGGGATCGGCATTCATGCCAGCTTCGAGCAGACCACGGAGCAGCAGTTCGACACCCTGCTCAACATCCACCTCAAGGGGACCTTCTTCCTGACCCAGGCGCTCCTGCCCCTCCTGGCAGACGGCGGTCGCATCCTCAACCTCTCTACCGGCCTCACCCGCTTCGCCATGCCGGGTTATGCCGCCTACGCCGCCATGAAGGGGGGCGTCGAGGTGCTCACCCAGTATCTGGCCAAGGAGCTGGGCCCCAGGGGCATCGCGGTCAACGTGCTGGCCCCCGGCGCCATCGAGACCGATTTTGGCGACGGCGTGGTGCGCGACAACAAGGGAGTCAACGACTTTCTCGCGAGCCAGACCGCCCTTGGCCGGGTGGGTCAGCCCGACGACATCGGTGGTGCCATCGCCGCCCTGCTCTCCGATGACTGCCGCTGGATCACCGCCCAGCGCATCGAAGCCTCGGGCGGCATGTTTATCTAGGCGGTCATGGTTGCCTGCTGCACAAACAAGGAAGGCCCCCTCCGATGAGGGGGCCTTCCGGCATTGGGCAGACGAGGGGCGGCACACCGGGCCCGTTACAGGGTCTTGCCACCGCTTGCAATGACCTGGCTGTACCAGTGGAAGCTCTCTTTCTTGATGCGACGAAGAGACCCTCCCTGCTCGTCCCTGTCCACGTAGACAAAGCCGTAGCGCTTCTGGTAGCCGTTGAGCCAGCTCAGGATGTCGGTGAAGGACCAGGCGCAATATCCAATCAGCTCGACCCCGTCCTGCATCGCCTCCTGGCACGCCTTGAGGTGGCTGTGCAGATAGGCGATACGGTAGTCGTCGTTCACCTTGTCCCCGGCTTCCAGCTTGTCGAACTCCCCCAGGCCGTTCTCGGTGATCATCAGCGGCAGGGCGTAGCGGGAGGAGAGCCGGCGCAGGGCGATGCGCATCCCGGTGGGATCGATGGCCCAGTCCCAGTTGCTGGTCTCAAGGTGCGGATTGGGGGCCGTCTTGTAGAGGCCGGGAATGCCGCTGGAGGGCGTAGTGCCCTTCTTGCCCGTGGTGTTGATGCGCTGCATCGTCTGGCCGCCGAGGGGGTTGTCGGTGAAGGTCAGGGTGTAGTAGTAGTTGACCCCGATGTAGTCGGGGGTGCCTTCGCGCAAGAGCTCGAGATCGCCCGGCAGGATCTCCGGCGCCTCGCCGGTCTCCCGCAGATAGGCGAGCGCCGCCTGGGGGTAACGGCCGAAGCAGTAGGCATCCAGCCACCAGAGGTTGGTGAACTCCTCGGCATTCTCGAACGCCAGCATGTCGCTCGGGGCGCAGGAGGCCGGATAGGCGGGGGAGTACGCAAAGCTCGGCCCGATCAGGCCGTTTGGCACGTGCTGGCGAAACGCCTTGATGACACGGGCGTTGGCGAGAAACGCGATGTGGTTGGCGGCGAAGAACCGCTTCCTGTCCTGCACGGCGGGAGGATGGGTGCCAAGCTGGTAGGCGTTGGTCAGGTTGTAGTTCTGCTCGTTGAGCGACACCCAGTACTTCACCTTGCCGGCGAAGCGCTGATAGAGGGTCACGCAATAGCGCTCGAAGTCGTCGATGATGCGCCTGTCTTCCCAGCCGCCGTACTCATCCTGCAGGGCCTGGGGGAGATCCCAGTGATAGAGGGTCAGCACCGGCTCGATGCCGTGGGCCAGCAGGGCGTCGATGAGCCTGTCATAGAAGGCGAGCCCCGCCTCGTTCACCTCGCCACGCCCGGTCGGGTAGATGCGCGGCCAGCTCACCGAGAAGCGATAGGCCTTGAGCCCCATCTCGGCCATCAGCGCCACGTCCTCTTCCACCCTGTGGTAGTGATCCACCGCCACGTCTCCGTTGCTCCCTTCAAAGGTCTTGCCCGGCAGCTTGGTGAAGCTGTCCCATACCGAGGGGCCCTTGCCCTCCTCGTTCCAGGCCCCTTCCACCTGATAGGCGGCGGAGGCGGCGCCCCAGAGGAAGCCGTTCGGGAAGTCGTTGAACCTGTGATGATGCATCTGGTGTTGCTCCTTCTGCGCGGATGGCGGAGGCCATCCCGTGATACGTCGACCCCGTACAGGGGTCCGAAATGAGTTGGCACCAGCATCCAACACTTCTAGAATTCCGTCCAATGACAAATATGGCCACCTATCATTCCCATCTGGAATCAAGCGAGGCACCATGGAGTTGAGAGATCTGAAAGCCTTCGTCACCCTGGGGGAGGTATTGCACTTTGGTCAGGCGGCGGCGCGCCAGCACGTCACCCAGTCGGCCCTGAGCAAGCAGATCCGCCGGCTGGAGACGGACCTTGGCGGCGAGCTGTTCGAGCGCAACGCTGGCAGCACCCGGCTGACGGTGCTCGGGCGCGCCCTCTACGCCGACGCCTGCACCCTGGTGGCCCAGAGCGAACAGCTCGCCCGCAGCGCCCGCGACGTGCTGGCGGGCCACGCGGGTACCCTGCGCATCGGCTTCGGGGTCGCCACCAAGCTGCTGGTGCCCGCCGCCATCGCCCGCTTTCGGGCCAGCCGCCCCGGGGTCGCCATCGAGCTCAACGATCTCTCCACCCATCACCAGTTGCTGGCGCTGGCGGAGGGGCGGCTGGATCTCGGCTTCTGCCGCCTGCCCGCCCCCAAGGGCTGGCCGGTGCTGCCCGTGGTGCGCGCCCATTTCGTCGCCGTGATGCCCGCAGGCTATCAGGGGGTGGCAGGGCTCGCCGATCTGCAGGAGAAACCGCTCGCCATCCTGCGCCGGGACAAGGCCCCCTCTTTTTACGATCAGTTCATCCATTACCTCGCCCAGAGCGGCCTGCGCTTTCAGGACATCCAGTACGTGAACGACTTCGCCGCCGGCATCGCCACCGCGGCGGCCGGCATCGCCTGGACCCTGGTCCCCTCCTCCACCACCATTGAGCATCCCGATGTGCTGACCCTGCCCCTCGGGGAGGCCGACGCGAGCTGGATCATCGGGCTCATTCGCCCGCCGGGCAACGACAATCCCCTCGTCGCCCCCTTCTGGCAGACGGTGGCGGAGCTGGCGGATCCCGCCCTCACCGGCCTCATGACGACAGGGGACGGGGCTGCCGCCCAGGACACGCCATGAAAGGGAACCATTCGAGAATCACATTAACGATGGCATTGGGCGGTCACCCCCCTTAAAATTGGTTCATCGCGGCTTTCCGGGGAAGGCCGCCTTGATTTTCAGAAAAAAGTATTCTGAGTCCCTAAATCCATATGCCATACGCTTTATCACTTTGATCTTGTTGTTCACCCCTTCCAGCACACTCGTGTGCATCGGGTAGTTTGC
>NZ_JAGKRI010000360.1:0-652 GCF_017939255.1 Aeromonas sp. Prich7-2 | reverse complement strand
TGCGGCGACCAAACCAAGGTGATCGAGGTTACGGATCGAGATAGCGGGTGCGGCCATGATGATCTACCTGCAAAAGAGAGTAATAGATCAGAACGGCCGATCGCCGTCAAGCACTGAAAATAGCAAAATCAGGTGCGGAATGACGGATTGATGTACTGTAAGCATTTCACGATACTTATAATGCAAATGCCTGCGGGCATTGATGTACTGATCACTCCGTTGTCAGCTGACAATCGCCATCGCTGGACAGGACGAGTTCCATCTCATACTACCGATAATCCATCTGCCAGAAAGCACCGAGCCGAAGATCGGCCAGCAAGCAGCCAGGATTTCATTTCACGATACCGATAATGGGGTCGCCAGCGACTACTGAGGTGCAGATCACCCCGTTGTCAGCTGACAATCGCTGCCAGCCAGTAGCCTAGTTTCCATTTCTCGATACCGATAATGCGGTTTCCAGCGGCTACTGATGCGCAGATCACCCCATTGTCAGCTGACAATCGGTACCAACCAGCAGCTTGGTTTCCATTTCTCGATACCGATAATGCGGTTTTCAGCGGCTACTGAGGCGCAGATCACCTCGTTGTCAGCTGACAATCGCTGCCAACCAGCAGCTTGGTTTCCATTTCTCGATACCGATAATGCGGTTTTC
>NZ_JAGKRI010000359.1:0-293 GCF_017939255.1 Aeromonas sp. Prich7-2 | reverse complement strand
GCCAATCAAACTCGGAGATAGCTGGTTCTCCCCGAAAGCTATTTAGGTAGCGCCTCGGACGAATACTACTGGGGGTAGAGCACTGTTTGGGCTAGGGGGTCATCCCGACTTACCAACCCCATGCAAACTCCGAATACCAGTAAGTAATATCCGGGAGACACACGGCGGGTGCTAACGTCCGTCGTGAAGAGGGAAACAACCCAGACCGCCGGCTAAGGTCCCAAAGTTCTGGTTAAGTGGGAAACGATGTGGGAAGGCTCAGACAGCTAGGATGTTGGCTTAGAAGCAGCCAT
>NZ_JAGKRI010000358.1:0-309 GCF_017939255.1 Aeromonas sp. Prich7-2 | reverse complement strand
GCATCTTCCATCGCGCCATCGCTCAGGTTGTACCAATGCTGCATGCAGTGAATGCGTAGCATGGTTTCCAGCGGATAAGGTCGCCGGCCATTACCAGCCTTGGGATAAAACGGCTCGATGACTTCCACCATGTTTTGCCATGGCAGGATCTGCTCCATGCGGGACAAGAAAATCTCTTTTCTGGTCTGACGGTGCTTACTGCTGAATTCACTGTCGGCGAAGGTAAGTTGATGACTCATGATGAACCCTGCTCCATGGCTCCAGATGACAAACATGATCTCATATCAGGGACTTGTTCGCACCTTCCCT
>NZ_JAGKRI010000062.1:34576-82279 GCF_017939255.1 Aeromonas sp. Prich7-2 | reverse complement strand
GTATAACCTGGCCAGAAGGAGGCAATATCAATATGATGCACGGCGACAGCAGGGTGATGGTGGTGGTGTGTTTGGAGACAGCCAGTTTACCAGCACCCTGTCTGTCAACTTCCACTTCCCCAAGATCCCGCGAAGAACCACAAAAATGGCGCAAAACGTTTGCTAAGATGATGAATTTCTTGAAAAACGTTTTTACGTTCCTTTTGCACTCCCATCCCTTGTCAAGCCTTGAGCGACCGTCCATTCAAAGAGCGCGATCGAGTCCACAAAGTTGCAAACGAGATACCATTGACCCCTTCTCATCCCCTCCGACGCTGTTATGTTGGCGCCCGCATACCACTTAATGGCTAATCATACGGAGTCCATCATGGCGACATTCAAGTTCTACATTCCCGCAATCAACCTGATGGGGGCGGGCTGCCTGCAGGAGGCGGCAGTGGATATCCAGGGACATGGCTATCGCAAGGCGCTCATCGTCACCGACAAGATCCTGGGCCAGATTGGCGTGGTGTGCCGGCTTGCCGCCCTCCTGGCCGAGCACGGCATCGACGCAGTGGTGTTCGACGAGACCAGACCCAATCCCACCGTGGCCAACGTCGAGGCGGGTCTTGCGATGATCCGGGCCCACGGCTGCGACTGCGTCATTTCGTTCGGCGGCGGCTCACCCCACGACTGCGCCAAGGGCATCGCCCTGGTGGCCGCCAATGGGGGCAGCATCAAGGATTACGAGGGGGTGGATCGCTCCGCCAAGCCGCAGTTGCCGCTCATCGCCATCAATACCACTGCCGGCACCGCCTCCGAGATGACCCGTTTTTGCATCATTACCGACGAATCCCGTCAGGTGAAAATGGCCATCATCGACAAGCACGTCACGCCGCTGATGTCGGTCAACGACCCGGAACTGATGCTGGCCAAGCCCGCCGGCCTCACCGCCGCCACCGGCATGGATGCCCTGACCCACGCCATCGAGGCCTATGTCTCCACCGCCGCCACCCCGGTCACCGATGCCAGCGCCGTGATGGCCATCGCACTGATTGCCGAACACCTTCGCACCGCCGTGCATCAGGGGGAGGATCTCCATGCCCGTGAGCAGATGGCCTATGCCCAGTTCCTGGCCGGCATGGCCTTCAACAACGCAAGCCTGGGCTATGTGCACGCCATGGCTCACCAGCTCGGGGGCTTCTACGACCTGCCCCACGGGGTGTGCAATGCGGTGCTGCTGCCCCATGTCCAGGCCTACAACGCCCGGGTGTGCGCCGGCCGGCTCAAGGATGTGGCCCGTCATATGGGGGTGGATGTGAGCGCCATGAGCGATGAGCAGGGTGCGGCGGCAGCCATTGACGCCATCCGGCAACTGGCTCGCGACGTCAAGATCCCCGCCGGTCTGGAGCAGCTCGGGGTCAGGGCCGACGACCTCGACGTGCTGGCCAACAATGCGCTCAAGGATGCCTGTGGTCTCACCAACCCCAGGCAGGCGACTCACGCGGAGATCGTCGCCATCTTCCGCGCCGCCATGTAAGGGGGCAAGATCTGCCAGGGCCGCCACGCGGCCCTTTTTATTGGCTGATGGATCAATGGCTTTTTACTTCCGCACGGGGAGTGGGTATGATTTGCCGAGCTAAAAAGACTGTATGGATGATCTGAACCCGATATGCGGATGAAACACCTGATTGCCGCGGCCCTGACCGCCCTCACCCTGTCCGGTTGCAGCCTGGTCTATCGCATCGATATTCCCCAGGGCAACTATGTGGAACAAAAGCAGGTCGACAAGCTGCGCCAGGGCATGACCCGCGAACAGGTCGAGTTCGTGCTGGGTTCTCCCATGTTGCGCGACAGCTTTGACCCCAACACCTGGTACTACCTCTATGAGTTCCAGCCCGGTCGGGGCGACAAGGAGCGCAAGGAGCTGACCCTCAACTTCGTGGGTGACAGACTGGCCACCGTGACCGGTGATTTCCCTCTCCCTGCCGCCTTCACCACACCGCTCTAGATGACATCACAAAACCGGCTTCTGCCGGTTTTGTTCTCTCTGGCCCCGGTGATGTCGCCGGGCCACACTCTGGATGCCTCATTGCCCCGAGGAGATCATCATGAGTCGATTCCTGATTGCCGGCGCCACCGGTCTGATTGGCAAAGCCTTGCTGCGCGAGCTGGGGACGGAGCACGACCTCCTCCTGCTCTGCCGCAAACCGGGCGACCCCGCTCCGGGACGCACCTGGCTACCCACCTCGTTCGACGCGCTGGACAGATTGACGCTGCCCTCCCCTGTGGACATTGCCTTCTGCTGCCTTGGCACCACCCGCAAGGATGCCGGCTCGGCCGAGGCATTTCGCCGGGTCGATCTCGACTATGTGCTGGCCTTTGCCGCGCTCGCCCGTCGCCACGGCTGCCGCCGCCTGCTGGTGGTCTCCAGTCTGGGCGCCAACCCGCGCTCCCCTGCCCTCTATCCCCGCACCAAGGGCGAGATGGAGCAGGCCCTGCTGGCCCAGGAGTGGCAGCGGCTCGTCATCCTGCGCCCGGCCATGCTGCTCGGCCATCGCGAACCTGCGCGCCGTTCGGAGCAGATCATCCAGGCCATCTATCCGCTGGTAAAGCCCCTGCTGCGCGGGTCGCTGCGCCGCTGGCGTGCCATCGAGGCCAGTCAGGTGGCGCACGCCATGGCGCGCCTTGCCATCCAGGAGAGCGGGATAGAGACGGTGGAAAACGAGCGCCTGCTCACCCTGTGATGCCCCGTGTCGGGCGAGACGATCACAAAGGGGCGCCACGGCGCCCCTTTGTCACAACCCATCACCCGTCAGGTGCCGGCATCGTCTCGCTTGCGGTGCACATCGGGTCGCCCGCCGGTGACCACATCGGCGCGCCCCTCTTCCTTGGCTTTCTCCGCCCGCTTCTTGCGCATCTCCTTGGGGTCGGCGATGAGAGGGCGGTAGATCTCGATGCGATCCCCCTCCTGCACCGGCTCTGTGCCCTTCACCGGACGGCTGTAGATACCGAACTTGTTGACCGACAGGTCGATCTCCGGGTGCTTTTGCAGGATGCCGGACTGTTCGATGGCCGCCAGCACGCTGGTCTCGGGCGCGACCCGGATGCACAGCACCGTCTGCCGCTCGGGCAGGGCATAGGCCACTTCGATATTGAGGAGCTCAGACACCGTAAACCACCTTGGCACGATTGGAGAAGGCGAGCACCATGGAGCTCACCAGCTCGCGGAAGATCTGGCCAAATGCCAGCTCAATGAGCTTGGAGGTGAACTCGAAGTCGAGATCGAACTCCACCTTGCAAGCATCCACGTCCAGGGGCGTGAAGGTCCACCAACCCGCCAGCTTGCTGAAAGGCCCCTCCACCAGCTCCATCTTGATGGTGCGATTGGCATCAAGCTGGTTGCGCGTGGTAAAGGTCTTGGCGATACCTGCCTTGGCCACATCGACCGAGGCCATCATGTAGTCTTCACCTGACTCATGAACACGGCTGCCGACACAGCCGGGCAGGAACTCAGGATAGGCATCAACATCATTGACCAGCCGGAACATCTGTTCCGCGCTGAACATCACCAGGGCACTGCGAGTAATACGGGGCATGGGTTTTCCTCATCCAATCGGCCCGATTTTATCACCTTGTCAGCCAAAATCACCGCCGAAACTGTTCGCGGGTCACCAAGCAGGGCAATTGCACACTTTCCGGCCAGTGTGGCCTGCTCTCGCCCCGCCCTTCCCTCAAAATCGTCATCGAACTGCTCACAAAGCCGCCACTCGGAGCGCTGTGCGTTTTACAGCCGCCGCCACCCACGTATAATGCGCCTTCCTAAACATTGCCTAAGGCCCCCGTCATGAGCAAAAAGAACAGTAAAAACAAAGCCGGGTCCAGCACCATTGCACTCAACAGAACCGCCCGTCACGAGTACTTCATCGAAGAGCGCGTGGAAGCCGGCCTGTCCCTGCAAGGGTGGGAAGTGAAGTCCCTGCGGGCGGGCAAGGCCAACATCAGCGAAGCCTATGTCATCTTCATGCAGGGGGAAGCCTTCCTGTTCGGCTCCAGCTTCCTGCCGCTGAACGCCGCCTCCAGCCACGTGGTATGCGATCCGACCCGCACCCGCAAATTGCTGCTCAGTCGCCGTGAACTCGACAAGCTCGAGAGCCTGACCGCTCGTCAGGGCTACACCATAGTGCCGCTGGCCCTCTACTGGAAAGCGTGCTGGGTCAAGGTCGAGATCGGCCTGGTGAAAGGCAAGAAAGAGCACGACAAGCGGGAAGACACCAAGGCACGGGAATGGGACCGTGAGAAGGCCCGCATCATGAAGAACAAGCACCGCGGTTGATTGTGCGCCGCCGGCCCCCATGCGGCGACCAATAAACCAGCAATCGACCGGCCAAGGCCGGTCGATTGCCATCAACGCCTTGCCATGACAGGATTTTTGCGTACAATCCCTTTTGACAACTTGGGGCTGATTCTGGATTCGACAAGATTCACGAAACCCAAGGTGCATGCCGAGGTGCGGTAGGCCTCGTTAACAAACCGCAAAAAAATAGTCGCAAACGACGAAAACTACGCACTCGCAGCTTAATAACCTGCGCTGAGCCCTTCTCCCCTAGCTTGCCTGTGTCCTAGGGAAATGGAAGGTCATCCTTCACAGGATCGTGTGGAAGTCCTGCTCGGGGCGGAAGCATTAAAACCAATCGAGCTAGTCAATGCGTGGCGTGTCTCTCCGCAGCGTGTTGGCGAATGTAAAGAGTGACTAAGCATGTAGTACCGAGGATGTAGTAATTTTGGACGGGGGTTCAAATCCCCCCAGCTCCACCAATTTAACTAGGACACCGACAGGACAAACCCAGATAAAACAGCCACTTAGCACAAACAAGGCGACAGTGACTGGCCCAAAACTGGAATCAAAATGATCCACTGGTGATCCAAGAACAAGAAAGCCTGCAGAAATGCAGGCTTTTTTCTTTTCTACCATCCAGGCATAGAAAAGCCCGCACAGTGGCGGGCCAATCCAAATCCTTCCACATCACGCTGACGCGGTGGCTTCATCGCGAAGTTTTTCCAAAATGCGCGCGATTTTTCTTTCCTCCTCAGGCGCCAAGTCCAGCGTCTCAACAACCCCTTCCAGTTCGCTCAGTAGTGACTCCATCCTTTCTCCCCCTTGCTCTCCCAGTCTCTCGACTGTGAAACACTGTATGTGCATACAGTAACCGCATGAATTTACCACTTTTTGCGGGCTCACGGGAGTACAATTTCGATCCCCTTCTTCTATTGACCTGTTTGTTAAAAATAATTCCCGTACTCGGTGACTCGTCATACAGCCGCTACACTCCGTCGTTTTGGTGGTGATGGCGCTGACTTCACTGTGCGTTCTTCTTCTATTTTTTAACCTACAATTTATCTGACTCTTATGTGTCAATACTGAGCATTTGCACCATAAGAGTCCCATATTTGAGACAAATAACTAAATTACGATCTCGGGCACGGGCCGGCGTCAAACAAGGAACACCAATGAAACGCTACTTGACGAGCTCGAGCCTTGCCTATGTCCATCGCACTAAGCAGAAAGTGCGCAGCTTGCTAGCCGAACGCAAGTTGACACAGACCCACATCAGCAAGATGACCACGATCCCAAGGTCCAGTATTTCGCGCTGGCTCTCCCCTCATCATGACGACTTCATGGGTCTAGCCGAGGCGGTGATGGTGTCCTCCGCGATCGGCGTGTCTGTCCAGGCCATCCTGGCGGATCCCGACTGGGACGTGTTTGACGAGGAGCATATGGAGTTGATCAGCCGGGCGGCTATGCTGCCTAAACCACACCTGGCTTCGATGTTGAACTGCTACGCGGAAATTTTGGGGGTCAGGGTGGGGTAACAAAAATGGGGCCGCAGCCCCATCAGTCTCAGTCAGCTTTGTCAGGCATCATGCGCTGGATCCTGTCAACCAGTGCCCTGCGCTCCTGAGGACAGAGGTCGATAACCTCCAACTCCCCCAGCAGTGCATTCAACTCAACTTGCAGTTGGGCGGCGCTCATGACAGCAACCTCCCTTGGTCTACCGCCCGCAGCTGTTGCAGCTTTGATAGTCCCTTCCCAGTCACCAGCGCAACCGATCGCTTCTGCAAGCCAAACTCAGGGTGCTCCCAAGGGCTGATCTTCACATCCATCAACCCCTGCTCGATCTTGGCTTGGTACGGCTCATTTTTGCGGCTTACCCAGCCAATCTGGCGCAAATAGGCAAACAGCCGGTTTTGGCCGGTGCCAATGATCTTGGCCGCCTTACCAACGCTGATTGAGTCAGGAGTGACTTCAACCTGCTTGGCGAAGCGAACCAGCGGCGCATCAGTCTCGATCTTCTGCTCCAGCTCTTGGTTGACGGTCAGCAAGCGCAGGCGCTCCTGCTCAGCCTGCATGGCGATTTGTAGGATCTCGATGGTGGTGAGTTGCTGCGTAACAGGTGCCAGCTTTCCGGTGCGGAAATCCAAGAACGCCTGATTGACCTGGAGCTGGAATGCTGGACTGATCCAACCTGCATAGGAGATTGCCAGCAGCTCGTGGGCGAAAGTGCCGCCACCATAACGGCCGGCCTTTGTGACAACCAACCCAAAGTGCTGATCTTCTTGGTTAAAGCCCCAACTATGAAAATCTTCGGAGTTAAAAAGAGCCTCAATCAGTTCCTTTGTCTGATCCAGTTTCAACCAGTCAGCTGGCTGCTTGCTGTTCTTGTGCAGGCTAGGGTTCATGCTCAGGTGAGCCTTGTGAAGGGCATTGAGATTGAAACGCCCAGCTTCATCAGTGGTGATCTCCACCCCGGCAATCACCGGCATGGAATTCTGCGGCCCTGCCAAAACTTTGGTTTGCTGATACTGTTGTTGTATAGTCATACAGTAATCCTTACTTGGTCGTGGGGTTTACATTCCTCGGCCTTGGCGGCTGCAACCGCTGGGGCCGAATCATTTATGTTACTTGCACTCGCTCTGCCCATCCCTCTCCATCTCCTTCCTCAAGATAAACAGCACCTCTTTGTTCATGCTGCGCTCATTGCCTTCAGCTCGCTTAGCGAGCCAAGATTTGATGTCATCTGGCATTCTTATCCCTGTCGGCGGTATTGATTTGCTCACGTTCTCCTCTCTCGCATATGACTACACAATGTAATCATTACATTGTGTAGCTATTGACGTCAAGCTCCAATGACTACATTCTGTAGTTATGAAAGTAAGCAACATTGCGCCATTTGGGGTTAGGATGCCGCCAGACCTCAAAAAACGGCTTGAAGTATCGGCAAAGAAAAACAGCAGATCTCTAAATGCTGAGGTCGTTCACTGGCTGCAAAAAGCCATGGATGAGCAGGCTGAAGAGGATGAGAGTGGAGTTGCTAGGCACATGCCTTTAACCATGATCGATGGCTTCGGCGGCTGGGTGAACAACCAACCTTCCGAAGCTGCTACCGTTGCGGTTCTGGAGCAAATGAGGCTGTTGCTTGGCGAGCTAGAAAATCAGATTACAAAAAAGTAGCGCCGTGTTTCCCGTACTTTGTGCAACTAGTCAAAGATTTTTAGTTCCATGTGAAGCATAGTTGATGCAATTATGCTGTTTTAACGTGGAGTCATGTATGATGAAACCTGCTTTGTTATTGTCTTCTGTTGCCATTATTTCGGGTTGCTCTAGTAATATATATTACAACCCATATATAGAAAGTGATTCACAGCGTGCAATGCAGCTTGAAATTGATGACGGCTACTGCACTAGCGTTTCTGTCGGTGCAGTTCCTATGCCAGAGGTAAGACATTACGATAGTGGTGCAAGAATTTACACTTTTAATGCCAATGTTTATCAAGCCGGAATGCCTACTTCAAATATATCTGGATACGGTTCGGTGTCGCAATCTCCAGCAGACGCATTTTCAAGTGGCTTTGCTAATGGAGCTGCGATAGGTAGTGCAATGAGGGCTAGCATGGATCGTGATACTGTTTATGATGGTTGCATGGCAAGCCTAGGCTGGACTACCTCAAAGGATATTTCCAATGCCATTTATGCTGAAAGGAAAAATGTATCGCGACAAGCAACTGAAACAATCCAGAATGACGTTCCTGCCCCAGTAATAAATGCCATAAATAATACGGCCTATCTCAAAAAATGGTATTACGAGAAATCACCAAAGTTTGATTATGCAGTGGATGTAGATGATAAATTAAAGACAGATCCTGAGTGGGGAAATAAATCACTTGAGGAGAGGTTTGCCGAGGCCACTAGATTAACCAGAATCCACTTTGGCGAAATCTCTCAGTAACTAAAAAATCTGATCAAGTGCCGCAATAGCAAATCCAACCAGGACAAAGAAAAAGCTGAATGCCATAAAGTCATCCAGATCGCTCCGGCTGGATTTGCTGAAGCACCAACACCCAGCGGCAAAGGGTATTAGCGCCAGGGTGAAGCTAAAGCTGAACGCCTTAAGCGCCACCACCATCATTATCAACGCAAACAGTATCCACATGGTCAGGTCCTCACTGGTCATGGCCCAGCTTACCCGCTCTTGTCAGGGGTAAGCCAGGGCCGCGATTCTCCCCCTTACTCCCAGTTCGCCCTGTTCTTGTTGACCGCCTGATATGCCAGGTCATTGCGGCGTGCCAGCAACTCGTCAATGCGCCGGCGCTTTTCCTCTGCCGCCATGGTGCGGTCACGCTGGATCAGCTCAATCCTGTTGCGCACCACACGCACTTGCTGCTGGGTGCGGCTCAGGCTTTGCCGTGATTTCAAGATCCCGCCCTGCTCCTCCAGCAGCTCGTTCGCCTTGTCGGTCAGCCCTTCACTGCGGTATTGGTCCACTGTGCGCTTGAGCTGGTTCACCTCGTTCAGCATCCGGTAGAACTCTTCCATGTGCTGAGTGGACTTTGCAGGGCCAGTGCCGCGATACACCGCTTTCACAAGCGGGATCTCGTCGGCGCGCCAACTTGCCGATTCCCCAGGTCGGGCAGCCCGGATCACGCCATCAGCGGCAGCCATCACATAGCTGCCCATGGTGCCGGTGTAACCGACCACCAGGTGCTCAAGCTGCTTGGGCGAGAAGCCAGTGAGCTCCCCCAGCTCGCGCATCAACAGGCTGGTTTGCTCGTTGTAGCGAGCCTCTGCCATCACAGCCAGATCCTGCGGGCCGTCGATAGGACCTCCCCGGAAGCTGTCATAGTTGAAGGCGGCCTCCACCATCGGCTTGACGATCTGGGGGGTCGGGTTGAGGGCGAAGGTGTCGCCAATCGCCCTGGCCACGGCCTTGCCGAACTGAGCCCCGGTATCCTTGTCGCCCAAGGCCCGCACCATGCGCTCGGGAATGGTGCCGAAAAGCACGCCAATCTCGAACGGCTTGGGGATCCGCCAATGGTGCTCGCCAAGCCAGAAGTGCCAGTTTGCATCCTTGTCCCAGTCCGGCAGCTCCTCATAGCGCTCATCGTCCCAGTTGTGTGCCAGCAGAGCCAGGCTCGCTGCCGTGATCATGCCTGCCCGTTTGGCGATGGCTCGCGGGTTGTCTCGCAGTTCGCGGGTCAGCTTGCCAAGACCCTGCACCCGGGCATTGAAGAACGGCAGCAGTTGGGACATGAGCTGAATTGTGCGAGCCGCACCGAGCATGGAGAAATCCATCAGGTCCTTCGACTCGAACGCCGCCTGGGCGTGGCTCTTGCCAGCCTTGATGGCTGCGGCATAGACCGCCTCGCGGTTGGCATTCTCGAAAGCCTCGCCCAACCTGCTGTATTTCTCCCATGCGTCAGCAATGATGCCCTTGGCATGCGCCGCATTGCGGATGATGCTCTTCTCGTAGCGAGCGATCTGCTCCGGAGTCATTCCTTTGCGTCGCAGCGACTTACGCACGGTATCGGCCATCGCCTCTGGGTCATTGCCATTCACGTAGCCGCCCAGGAAGGAGGCTCCACTGAACATCACGTCAATGGTGCTGCCGTCCATGCGCCAGGTTTTCCTCACCCCCTTGATGGAATCAATCATCGGCTTGAAGCCATCCTTGCTGATGGCCCAACTGGAGAGGGAGTCGCGCAGGAAGTTGCGCAGCATGAATTCGGGGGACGCGGTGATGCCTGCCGTTAAGATGCGCTTGGCCTTGGCGGCCACATTGACCATAGCGCCGAACGGCTCGCGGTCGAAGAAGGTCATGGCGCGATAGAGGTCTGGGTCATTCACCCGGATCATGTAGTCCTCGCCGTCCATCTTGATGGCGATCAGGTCCTTGCCGTTCTTGAGGGCGCGCCAGTCCATCATGTTGGGCTTCGCCACCACGTCGATGATACCGGTATCCGCCAGGTTCCAAACGGTCTTCTGGGCCGCCATGTTCTTCATGGAGGCGTCGATCAGCTTGGAGGTGGAGGTGAAGATGTTCTCGAGCAGGTCGTTGGTGTTGGCCTCCCCCCCCTTGAGCTTCTTGATGCCGGCGTTCTGATTCGCAATTCCCTTTGGCTTGAAGGGGGCGATCACATCGCCGTCGTCGGATTCACGGAAGAAGGGGATGTACCACTCGCTTTCGAACTCCGCCCGGGCCTCTTTGGTGAAGAGCCCAGCTTCTTGTGCCAGGTCCAGGGTGGCGGCATTGAGCCGATTCCAGCGCGCTTTGGCGTCATGGAACTTGGCCTCTTTGCCCTTACCTTGAGCCTTGAGGGCAGCGATGTCCTGGGCGTCGAGAAGGTTCTCACGCCCTTGGGCCAGCAACAGCTCGGCCCGGTGGCCGGCCATCCAGCCCAGCCAGTTGTGCAGGTCAGCTCCCAGGTCGGCAAAGATTCCCAGCAGCGCATCCTTCTCGCCGGTACCCGCCTTGCGCTGGATCACCCCGTCATTCCACTCCGGCAGACCATAGAGCATGGTCGCCTGCATGGTGGAGGCGGCCCCCGTCGCCATCCGTGCCGCCACATAACCGGAGTCTGCGGCATCAGTAATGCCGGCAGCCTCCTCGGCGTATTTGATGGGGGCCAGCGCGTCGAGCACCTCGGTGTTGGCTTTCTTGATGACGCGATCGATCCATGAGCTGACCACGCCTCGGTCAACTTGACGGAGCTTGTTCAGGCTGGCCTTGGTCTTGTCGATGATGTCGGGCTTGGGGCCCAGGTTGAGCTTCTCCATGGCCGCATCAGCTGCGGTACTGGCCTGGCTCATCTTGATACCGCCTTTCAGGGCTGGCCGCTCGGCTTCCTGGCTGAACTTCTTGCCGCCATCCGGCCCGCTGTCGTCTGGGCCGCTACGCTGCAACTTCTTGCCCAGCCCCTCGATCAGGGAACGCGTCTCCGCGGCGGTAATGCCATCAGGCACAAACCCGACCGCTCGCAGCGCCCGGGTAACCCAAGCAACAACCCGATCCCAGCCACGGCCCCAAGCTCCCTGTTCCAGTTCGGCGAGGTGAGCCACCACCTCTTCGGCCTTGGTGCCGATGTCCTCGTCGGCGTAATGGGTGTTTACCCAGTCCCACACCGGCTTCATGCTGGGGTCCTTCTGCGACTGGATGAGACGGCTCATCAGCTTGGTATATTCCCCGTCACCCAGGACGTTGGCCAGGCCATAGTGGGCCAGCACCTCATGGCGCAGGATCTCGCGCATCCGCTTGGGGTCGGAAATGGTGTCCGCAGCTACGTGCAGGGTGCCCGCATCGTCGTCAAACGCCGCTCTCCGGATAAGCCCCTCCTTGGCTTCCAGTCCCAGGGCCCCCTCAAGCTCCCCCTGAGTGGCGTGGATCTGCACCTTGATGCCGCTCGCCCCCCGGTACTGCTTGAACCAACCATGGGAAACCAGCTCAGCCTCTTTACGGGTCAGGTGGTTGGCCGGCTTGTCCCCTTGTGCCATTGCCTGCTTGGAGAAGCGGATGATGCGCTCAGGTTTGCCCGATTTGGCAAGTTCATTGGCTTGCTTGCCGATCACCTCTTCGCCCGTGCGGATGTTCTGGCGGGTGCGCTTTCCGCTGCGAATGCCTTCACCAACAGCCCGGATCAGGCTATCGAGCTCGTGCTCCTTGATGGGGCCCTTTGCCAAACCGGCCTTGCGCAACATGCGGGAGAACTCGGTCTTGATACCGTTCCATGCCTGGATGGTGCGCGACGGCAACTCGTTTTCAGTAAGGTGGGCAAACACCTCTTCCGCCTGGTGCTGCTCACTTTTATCGCCATACATCTCCGGGCGGGAGATTTGTGACCAGGCAGGAGCAAGCCATTTCTCACTTTTGGCATCACTCAGCTTTTGGAGGAGAGCTCGCTTATTTTCAGGCGTAAACGTGTCCAGGCCATAGTGACCCAGGACCTCATGACGTAACGTAGAGACGACTTCCGCTTTTGCTCTTTCAACTCCTCCCATACCCTGTTCATTTCGTGGCGCAGGTCTGTTCTGCTGTAAAAGACGGGGATCTCCAGATACCCCTCTTTCTCCCCCTGCGCCTTCGTGAACACCCTGACGCCCGGCTCTGCGGGTGATGCTGTCTGCGATGAGGTGGACTTGCTGCTTGCCGGGGAGGTATCCCCCATCCCGCCATCCAATTTGCTCGGGGCTGCCTTCTGGTCCATAAAGGTCCTCTTGAGTTTGACCAACAATAAAGTCGAGTGACTGAGCCCCTTTATACTCACGTCTAAAGTCAGAAACAATCTGAGCCACATCGTCAGCGGACAGTCCCTCCCGCTGCTGAGACATGCGGACTTTCTTGGTGACTGGCTTGGTGGTATCCCCCTCCTTCACCCAGCGCTTGAACGATTCCACCGGCATCGCCTTGATGGCACCCAGTCCTTTCCAGCCCGCCTCGTAGTTGCCAAGGTAGCCTTCCCGGGCGGCCTGCTCATCGGAAAAGCCCATCATCACCTTGTGTTCGTCAAACTTGCCGGTTTTGGGGTCAACCTGGTCAACCACATAGACCGTCTCGCTATCTGGCTTGTCACCGATGAACACATCGACATGATCACCGTCCGCCCCCAGGGTGCGTTTGATGTAGCCGTAGTCATGGGCCATGGTTGAATACCACGCCCTGCCATCCTGATCGGTACCTGATCTGGTAGAGCCTTTGGGGTTCTCGAGCGCAATGTCCAGCCCCTGCAGCTTGAGGTGACCCTTCTTGTAGTTCCCCGCTTCCTTCTGTGCTTCGGTGGGCTCCGGCGCTATCTCGGCGCGGGCCGCTTCAATCTGCCGCACCGGTTCACTGGTGGCAGGCGTGGTGAGCTGTCGCACCTTCGCTACCGAAGTCGTGGACACTACCAGGCCACCCTTGCCCGGGATCGCCTTCACGCCGTTATCCTTCGCCCACTGCTTGATGGCCGGCACCTCGCCTTTCAGGGTGATGGTACCGTCAGGGTTATCGATCATCCCCGACCAGGGTGTCGGCGCTGCCGCTGGCCCAGCAGTCGCGCGGGCTTGCTCAGGTTGCCCCCCTTCAGATACAGCAACCCCGGCAGGTGCCGGGGCTGTCAGTGCATTTTCCTCTCCTGGTTGGGTGACAGGTAAAGGTGTAAGAGGAGCACCATCTGCCGGATCTCCGGGTCCAGCTCGCTCCGCGAGTTCGGCAGTGGTTTGTCCAACACCTGTTGCAACCGGATCGCCTGCTCCAGGCTGATCACCTGATCGCTCACTGCTGATTGCAGGTATCGGGGTAGGCTGGCCATGGGTCACCTCTGTCTGGGGTTGGTTGACGGGGATCACCTCGCGGTATCCGGTATCGATAGCTGGTACTAATTGGCTGGCCTCGCCCGCTGTGGCAGACGGTGCCGGAACTGTTTCAGCGCTTACGCTTGCAACTGGCTGATCAGATGGTTGATTCTGGTCGGTGACACTGATGTCGTCGAGTTGCTGAACGCTGGGTTGCGTGGTTTCAGCAGCCTTCGCCCTCTCCACTTCGGCGATCTCGGCCACCCCAAAGCCGCCACCATTGAGCGGCACCGGCATCTCCTGGCCCTTGCGGCTGGCCATGGCAGCCTCTTTCTCGGTTGCGAACGGCTTGCCTTTGCGGGTGATTCGGAGTGTCTGGAGCGGGCCAACTGCCGATTCTGTGGCGCTGCCACGCATCGGTTTGGCGTCAGGCTGTCGCTGATCTGCTCCATAGACCACATCACGGTGCGGCAACTCGGTACCGACCTCGCGAGCCTCCCCATCAATCACCGCGCCCGGCAGCTCGCCGGCAGGGTGGGCGGTGGCAGCCTCAGGCGGGAGCAGATCCCCCTCCTGCCCGTTCTGCCAACGGGTGCGCTCACCACCTCGAAACTGCGGGCCAGGGCCTGCCTGTTGGTCATCATGATCCCCTGGGGCTGCCACAGCCTCCCCCACGGGTTTGGCATTCGCATCGCCGGCGAAGATCACATCCTTGAGCGGCAGGGCTGGGCGCTGGTTCTCCATGGCTACCTGCTGGGCGCTCTTGTTTCCTGCGAACGGGTCAAGCCCGAGCTCGCCAGCCTGAGCTCGCTCATAAAGGCTCTTGCCCTGGTCGCCAGCCTGCATCTGGGCCGTAACCAGATCCTGCACCGACCGCCCGTACTCACCGGCCAAGGCTCGCTGAACGTCGCTATCCTGCGCCATCCCCTTGAAACGATCGGCGGTATCGTCTTGACGCAGATAGGCGGGAACATCACGCAGCTCGTCAAACTGGCTGCCGCTGGGACCGAGCGGGTTCAGATCTCCCTCAGCCTGTGTGGCGGAGGGCGCCTGCTCGCCACCCTCCTGTGGACCGAATGCAGAGACCGGATCCACTGCTAGGTCAGCAGCGTCCTCCGTCACCGGCGCGGAAGGCTCTGCAACCGGATCGGTCCCAACGCCATCTTCCTGGCTGGCATGCTTACCGCCTCGCGCCCCACCGACAGCACCTACCGCACCACCTGTCCCCATCCCTATCAAGCCGCCCTCGATCGCGCTCGACATGACCCCCTTCATCGGGTCGATATCAGCGGCGGCCACCTCGTTGAGGGATTCGTTGACGGCGTATTGCTGCACCCCCTCCTCCAGGGTTTCGCTGATACCCTCACCTGCCGCCCCCTTGGCAGCACCTTTCAGCACTCCACCGGTGGCTGCCTTGCCAGCCAGCATCTTGAACAGCATGGCGTCGCCCATCATGGAGCCCATGGCGGCAGCTCCCCACACCTTGGCATCACTCATGGTGGCTCGGCTGGCCAAGTTGGCCGTTTCCTCACGGGCCAGCCCCAGCTTTTCCTCATCAGAGAGATGGGCGGTCTGTTGATCCTGGTCGATGCGAGTAAACGACTGGCGGAAGGTATCGCTGCCCGCCAGCTCGTCAAAGCTCATTCCCAGCACAGTGTCGCGGGTGTTCACCCCGGCACTGCCCACCGATCCTGTCGCCCCGGTGGTCACAGCGGCGCCGGTGGCAATTTTGGATACTGCCTTGGCGGCGACCGCTTCGGCTACCTCCTGGGTAGCGCCACGCTTGACCATGGATGCAGTGACAGCCCGGCCGATAGAGGCTTTGGCGGCCACCCCAGTCACCCCGCCAGCGGCGAGTGTCGGTAGCAAAGAGCCAACGCCCTGCGCCATTTTCATCGCCCAGACATCGATATCCCCTGCGCCATCCCCCAGGGTCAACCGGCCTTCTGGCGTTTCATCGACCAGTCGGCGTCCCAGTGCCTCCTTGGCGTCCGCACTCATCCCATCATTCAGAGATTCCGCCCCAGACGCGGCCAGATCACCTGCACCTGCGACCACATCCAGAACCGGGCTCAGTTTGTTGGCCATATTGGCACGAGCCTGTTCCAGGTAGTCGCCCCCCTGCTTCCCGGCATTCTCTTTGCCGAAGTTGCTTGCCTGCCGTGCCAGCTCACCAATGCCGCCCACCAGATCCAGTGCGCCAGCGCCCACCGCCTTAGGATAATCACTCCATTCTGTTTCGAGGTCTCGCTTTGGGGCCGCAGCTGCGGGCGGTGATGAAAGCTGACTGTTGATGCCATCCCAGAACTGCTTTCCTCGAGAGTCAGATTGCAGCGGTTGTGGCAGGGATGCGTCACGGAGACTGTGCTTGTCCATTCGAGTGGCCTCGGCTTTATGCAAAAGAAAAGCCCCGAGCGGCGAACCGATCAGGGCTTGATATGGGGAGTGCTGGCCAATAAGCAGACTGGCCGACTATGGGGAGATGCTAACGCTGGTTAAGTTTCGTGGCAATGAGTTTATAAAAACACACTTAAATCAAGTAGTTACAAAATAAAGGTGCTTTGGTAGTTTTTAAGTTTGTGTTGACCGTGGGGTCAATGTGATTTAGGCTTTGGGTAGTTAATCATTTTTGATCAATCTACCGCCAGATCATGAGGCATCAGCATGAATGTTCAACGTCGCAATGTTAAAAGCCCCTTCACGAAAGAAGAGCGTGCTGGCGTGTTCATTCCTCGCGAAGAGGCTCGTGCAAAGCGCAACTATGACAAGTTCAAAAAATAATCCTTGTCTTCTCCTGCCTCCCCAATCTCCGTCCGCGCCATTGTAGAGCCTGACATTCAGTTTGAAGAAGGCTCCAGTAAACGAGCCGTTCAGGACTATGTTGTTGCTGAATTCTGCGAGTATAAGCGGCTTAGCTTAACCATGAGCTACAATAACTTCGTTGCGAAGAACGAAGGGCTTCAAGCAAAAGAGCCGTCTATTCACAGTCAGTTTGGTCGCGATAGGGTGTTTGACCACCCACAAGCTCTTCTTCCTAGCATCATTGATGAGAACATCGCGCACGTTCACTATGATGGCGATGCGCGTTGGTCCCCAGAAAAACCGCAGTGGTACTGCACAAGCCATGAATCGGTCGTCTATTCAGCCTTCTTGGAAGGAGACGGTTACTGTTTTGTTATTCATGATCTGCTGCTTAATCATGATGGCGACCCAGATTTTGATGCTCACAATTACTACTCCTTTAAAGACTTGGAGTACTACGTGGCAAATGCAGAATACCACCGTGAAAATGAACAAAAAGGCAGCTAATTAGCTGCCTTTTTGGTATCACTTCCTTGCTTGAGCCAAACTCATAGCCTGATAGGCTGCAGCACCATCTGGCGCCTTGTTGAGTGTCGGCTGTCCATTAGTAAATGGTGCAATAACCGTATTAACGGCCGCCTCTTCTGCTGCGCGGTAGTTGTGCGGTTTATTTTTACCCCCTTCCATATTGCGCACCTTCTCAGCAGACACCGCCGCTTGCTTGGCTGCCTCCTCTTTCGCAACAGCTTGGCGCCATAACGCAAAGGCACCGTCCATTTTTTCCGGGCTTTCAAGATAGCTGCCAAGCCACCCCCCCTGCTCAGCCTCCCTCATAAACTGCTGGCGTTCAGGGTTGCTCTGGCTCCACTGCTCAGGATTGACACCAGAGGGTGCCGCACCAGGTGTCCCGCCAGTATTCACCCCGTAGACAGACGGCAAGCTTTCTCTGGCCTCATCAAATGCCGCTTTGACCGTGGCCGGATCCCCGCCATCGGCCAGCGCCTTGGCTTCTTGCTTGTGGAGATCAGCCAGGGCAGCCTTCAGCCCTTTATAGTCAGCCGGTGGATTAACACCGGTCTGTACAAGAAAGTTCTCCCATTGTTCTGGGTTTTGCTGGATCTGCTGGCTGACCTGGCGCGCCTTGCCGAAGTATTGAATCAACCTCTGGGGGGTGAACTCCTTGACGGGGTCGCTCGGGTCACCAGTTCGGCCCTCGGTTATAGGGGCATCTTTTACAGTTTCTTCACCAGTCTTTGGGTTGATGTAGGTCACAGGGGCCTGAAGGAAGAATGTCCCGCGGTCTGTTGGAACAACCTCCACCTCTCCATATGACTTAACCACTCCTGTGGGGGTGACGGTCCCAATACCTTTTTCGAGATCGCCCTTGACCATATAGGTCAGAGCTTGCGTCACCTCGGAAGTATTAATTGCCTTATGCAATTTCCCCATATCCCAGGCCCTGGCGTCCGGGTTGTTAATGATTGCTTTCATCCCTTGATAAACAGTGTCAGAACTCCGGTGCCATTGCGGGTCACCAAACACGCGGTATGGATTTCGCCCGGCGGCATATTCATGGTTCAACAAAGCATCTTGCTCTGGTGTAATTTGCTCTCCTCGCCCCAGCGCTGCTGTCGCCATATTGAACGGCACCTCATTGTCAAGCCACCACTGGTCCCGTTTGTTCTTTGCCACGGCCAGTGCGTGAGACTCTTTGGCCCTCCTCTCCGCAGCCTGAGCGAGCACCAAGTTGTCATTGCGGTAAGCCCGCAGGCTATCCGCCTCTTTCCGTTTGAGATCAAACTCCTGCCCCCACTGATCATTCGTCACTTTTTGCTGAGCAACCTGGTTGTCAAGGTAGGCTTGCCGCAAAGAGAAGTCCCGATTTGAATTTGCTGTGTTCTGCTTGAACATCGCATCCCGCAGGCTCATTTCACGTTCAGCGCGCTCGTCTGCCTTCTGGCCGCGCTGATAGTTATCCATGGTGTTGAAGCCAGCCAGAAAACCTTCCGCCAATCCCGATACGCTCATCATGCCTCCTTAAAACAAGCTGTCTGCCAGAAAACCAACCCCAGCACCTGCCAGTGCGCCCAGAGGGCCACCGAGTGAACCCGCCATGCCCAACATGGCGCCCATCGATGCGCCAGTGCCGATGGTGCTCAGGGTTTGCCCCTTGCGAGCGGTCTTGAGACTCTTGTTGGCAGCCTCCATCTCCGACTCTCTGTTGGCCGCATCACGCAACCCTGCCATACCCTGCTGGCGCGTCTGGGCGCCAATATCAAGCAGTCCGTACCCCATCACATACCTCCACCAGTTTTGATTGCCTCACGCAGGCCGGCATCGGCGCCGGTCAAGATCCCCATCTGGCGTGCCTGCTCCTGCTCGCGCAGGCCGTTTTCAGTGCCCGCCGTCATCAGGGCAGCCCGCAAACCCTGGCTGTTGTCGTTGGTGTTGCTGCTCACCCCCATGCGGGCATTGCGGTTTGCCGTAGCCTGCTGGGCAGAACGCAGGGCGTTGGCGTTGTTCTCATCCACCCGGCCGAGCTGCTCCTGCAGCAACTTGCCGTTGGTGGCCAGCTCCATAAGCTCCTTCTGCTTCGGGTAGAAGCGGTCTTTCCAGTCCTGGTAGCTCTCGCGAGTGATCTGTGCAAATGTATCTGCGGCGTATCCCATCGTTTACCCCTTAATAGCCCTTGCCTTGCAGCACGCTGGCTGTCGGGCTGATCTTCTTGCTCACGGTTGCGGTTGTTGCAGGCGCCTTCAGCTCCTTGAGCCCATACGCCGTGCCAGCTCCAGCCAACGTACCAACCAGACCAGCTGTCGCCTGCTGGCTCTGGAATGAGCTCTGGGCGTCACTGGTGGCCTTGCGCAGGCTGGTTGTGGCCACATCCCCCATACCAGCCATAGATTCAGCCTTCTGCCCCGCGCCAATACTCACCACGTCCTTGAGCCCAGCAACATACTTATCTTGCTGGCTGGACTGGGCGCGATTGGTGGTGTCGGTCTGGCTCAGCGCCTGATCCGTCTCCAGATTGGACATGGCAGCCTGGTACTTGCCGCTGGTCGGATCCACGCCGCCTGCCGCCATAGAGTCGGCCAGCCCGGCGCGTGCCTCGCCAAAGGATTGAGCGGTACCCAGCGCGGCCGTGCCAGCCAGCTTGTCGTACTCGCTCTCGTTGTTGAGGTCATCCACCTTGTCCATGAAGATGTCCTCATACTGCTGCAGGTCGTTTTTATAGAGCTGCCACTGCTCCATGGCCACGTCAGCCGCAGCTTTCTGGGCTTCCGTCTCCTGAATTTCGTTAGAGCCACCCTTGCCCATCGCTCACCTCACAAGTTGATCTGAAACACAAAGAGCCCGTCAGCATCATCTGGCTGACGCACCCACCCCATTCTTGGCGCTACCCTGAGCCACCCCTTGCGCGCAGAGTGAAAGCGCAACCAGCGGGCACCTATCATGCGGGCCAGTCGCTTCACCTCCGGCAGGTGGCGCTCAGGTGCCCCACCATCCCCCCACCCCACCCAGACCAGGACACCGATCACGCCATCTTCTGCCTGTGGCTTGAGCACAAACCCATCATCACCACGCAAGAACAAAAACGCCTGCTTTTGACGGCAGGCGCTGGCGATGTTGCTTGGTAGGCTGGGCTCTCCTACCGATTTTCCTATCCGGCCCAGAGCGGCTTTCATCAATTAAACTGGCTCCCTGAGGGTAGCAAGCAGAATGCAATGCTTTGAGCGGGGACCCTAACACCTGCACTACCGCCGTATGACGCAGACTGAGAATCTATGATGACCGCGCAGGATATGGAGGCCGCGCCAGTACCAGCGTCAAACCCACCCTGGATTGTTATCGATTGGCTGGCTGCGGCAATTGAAATGTTGCTTCCTGATCTCACCTTGAATGGGGCTGTCGCGATGATGCCCCCGGCTGAATTTGTCAGAACGAGGCGGCCCGATATGGTCGCCGGCACATCCTGATCGTTACCACCTGGCCGATATCCACCCGACGCATACACCTCAACTGTTACCCCAAGGCAATACAAGTTTGCGGCATGAGTCCTCGAACCTTTTACGGACGCCGATGCCACTACATGACCACTCCCTGCGCTGTCTGTTGAGTTCGCACTGACAACCTTAGCACTCAGCACATCCCCAACAATCTTGTTGGCATAGACAGTGCCTTTCACATTGCAGGTTTCCTCGATGGTGACATTCTGGAATGTGCCTGCATTGGCGTTGACTGTACCTGTAAATGATCCGTTCGAGGCGAATAAACGGTCAGTGTAGAGCGAGCCATCGGCATAGATGATCGTATGCCACGTCCATGACCAACCACCATATGGCCCGCCTTTACCGAACCCTGCTGCCCCGCCAGACAGGAAGGCATTGCCCATATCGATGGAACCGCCCGAGATCGCAGGCGCCGACATGCTGACACCAGCCTTCACATAATCGGCGGTGATCTTCTCTGACTGGATGATCTGGATGGTGGCCTTTCGGATGATGGCTTCGGCGATCACCGTCTGGCCATTGTCGATGGCAAACAGAGGGGCGGTGGCGTTTGGGCTGTTTGGGTTGAACACAAAGAACTGGCTGGCAGACACCATCACCTGGCTGGTGCCATCACTCTTGGCTACCAAGCCGATCCCGGCCTTGATATCGCCAGCCTGAGCCTTGACTGACCACATGGCTTGCGCACCATTCTCCAGGTCAGCGATGGCCTGGCTTTGAGTCTGCACTGCCGACTCCAACTCTCCTGCCTGAGCAGCAACCGTATCAATGCGCTTACCAAGCGCCCCGTCAGCCGTCGCTCTCGCCTCTGATTCAGTGGTGATCTGCCCGGATAGAGAGTCATCACCCTTTTGAAAGTCAGCCGTAACCTGCTGGATCTGGCTGGCCAGCGACTCCACGGCATCAGCCCGGGTGGTTGCCTCTTCATTGATGCGACTAGAAAGCTCAGCATCCGCCGTTTGCATTGTGGACTGTTGCTGATTCAGCTTCTCGGTCATGACGGCATCAGCATCAGCGCTGACCCTGGCCACCTCGGCAATACTGGCTGAGAGGGACTGATCCACCCCCTCGATTTGCGCTTCAAGCACAGATGTCTTCTGTGCCAGGGCTTCATCTGCCGTTGATCTAACCAACTGCTCATTGGTGATCTGCGCCCTGATCTCCCCATTCTCAGCATCAAACTCAGCGGTCAGTTGCTCAACAGTCCTGGCTTGCGCCTCCTGTTGATTCGCCAGAGTGCTCTGCTGTTGGAGAATGACGCCGCGAGCCTTTCGGTTCTCCCGGTCACGCTCATCCCCGGTCAGGGCGCCTTCGACCAGGCTGGCGGCGCCGATATCTACCTCCGACTCAAGTTTGTCCTGGCGCTGGCTCTGCGACTCCTCATTGCTCACCACGACTCGCTGCAGCTCGGTGATGTTGGCCGCGTTATCCCCGACTGTCACATCGATGGCGCTGATACGCTCACCAAGCGCTCGGTCGGAATCTGCCAGGGCCTTGCTCGACTCGGAGAGGGAGGCAGACAGCGCCGTATCGGCGGCCTTGAACGCCGCATCGACAGTGCTGATCTGCTGGGCAAGCGCCTCGTCTTTTGTTGCCCGAGCCAGCTCCTCGGCCGCAACCCTCGCTTTCGCATCCTCGAGGTCGCTGCCGAACTGCGCCTCGACCTCAGACACCCGCCTCGAGATAGCCTCATCAGCGGTGACCCGGGCCGACTCCTCCTGGGTGATGTTTGCCGCAAGCTCTGCCGTCGCGCTCGTTAACTCGGCGGCCAACTGGTCCTGACGCAAGGACAACGCCTCATCAGCCGATGCGCTAGATTGTTCAAGAGCGCTGATAACGGCATTGGTATCCGCATTGGCCGCCTTGTACTCGGCATCAACAACGCTGATCCGCTGTGACAACGCCTCATCAGCCGTCGCCCTGGTCAACTGCTCATTGGTAATCTGCGCCTTCAGATCTGCCGTTTCGGCATCAAACTCAGCGGTCAGTTGCTCAACAGTCCTGGCTTGCGCCTCCTGTTGATTCGCCAGCGTGCTCTGCTGTTGGAGAATGACGCCGCGAGCCTTTCGGTTCTCCCGGTCACGCTCATCCCCGGTCAGGGCGCCTTCGACCAGGCTGGCGGCGCCGATATCTACCTCCGACTCCATCTTATCCTGGCGTTGGCTGATCGACGCCTCATTGCTCACCACGGCCTGCTGGAGTTCTGTGATGCTGGCTGAGTTCTCTCCAACCGTCACATCAAGGGTGCTGATCCGCTCCCCCAGCGCTCGGTCGGCATCTGCCATGGCTTTGCTCGATTCAGCGAGAGATGCAGACAGCGCCGTATCCGCGGCCTTGAATGCAGCATCCACAGTGCTGATCTGCTGGGCAAGCGCCTCGTCTTTTGTTGCCCGAGCCAGCTCCTCGGCCGCAATCCTTGCATTCGTATCCTCGAGGTCGCTGCTGAACTGCGCCTCGACCTCAGACACCCTCCTCGAGATTGCCTCATCGGCGGTGACCCGGGCCGACTCCTCCTGGGTGATGTTTGCCGCAAGATCTGCCGTCGCGCTCGATAACGTCGCAGCCAATTGGTCCTGGCGCAAGGACAGGGCCTCGTCCGCGGCGGCGCTCGACCGCGCCAGCGACAGGATATCGGCATTGACCTGAGCATCAGCCGCCTTGAACTCCGTTGTGACGTTATCAATGCGCTGTGCCAGCGCCGAGTCTGCATCAGAGGTCACCTTCTCAACCGACGAGATCCTGGCTTGGGTAGCAGCGTCCTTCGCTTCAAACTTCACTTCCATGTCTGCTGTGCGCTGAGCCTGGGCCTGCTGCTCCGTCAGGATTACCCTCTGCTCTGTACGGATGGCCCCGAACGCCTTCCGCGTCTCCCGATCCCGCTCATCCACGGCCAGGGCACCATCGATCGCAGCAGATGCGTTGTCGTCATCATTCCCTCGCTGCAGCTCGAGTTCTGCCGTGATGGCGTCGAATCGGCCAGCAGTAATACCACCGTCATCCGCGAAGATTTCTTCGAGCGCCTGGATCTTGGCCTCTGATGCCCCCGCCCTCACTTCGAGCCCGCTGACCCGCTGCGTGGTCACCTGATCGCTTTCCGCCGAAACACGCGCCAGCTCAGTGATACTGGCCCGAAGAGTCTCGTCGCCCTGGGTGATCTGGGCTGCCAGCCCATCAACGCGCTGCGCGGTCACCTGATCGCTTTCCGCCGAAACGCGCGCCAGCTCAGTGATACTGGCCCGAAGAGTCTCGTCACCCTGGGTGATCTGGGCCGCCAGCCCATCAAGGCGCTGCGCCTGTGAACTCAGCTCATCGGTGTGTACCGTCAGCTTGCTTTCCGCGTTGGCCAGCCGCTCGCCATGCTCATCCACCTCTTGCTGGGCGGCCTTCTGGGTCAACTCCCCTTTTGTTGCGTTTAGCTCCTGCCCAATCTGGGTGACTCGCTGTTGTTCGTCAGTGAACTCCCCCTTGGTGACCGTTTGGCTCAGGCTGGCATCAAGGCCATTGATGCGCTGCTCTGCCTCAGTGATGCGCTTGCCCTGGCCATCCACGGTGACATTGTCAGCCTTGCTGCTGATCTGGCCAGCAACGGCATCAAGATCTTGCTGCACTTCAGCAATCGAAGTGTGAAGCTCATCTCGCACCGCATTGACGGCATCCATGGTGATGCTGCCGTTTTCAGGATCGACGACAAACACCGCATCGCGGAACGAGTCAAAATCCCCCTTGTACTTATCGATCTTCGCATTCAGGCGATCCTGTACCAGTCCGATCTCAATGCTCGACATCCCCAGTTGCTGCTGGGCATCATCCAGCAGCTCTTGCGCTACCTTCTGGCGCTCATCCAGCCCGGCCAACTCCTGCTCAATACTGGGGATCTTGACCTCGATGGCAGCGACCTTGGGACTGATAACCTCGATTTCATCGACCTTTGGCTTTAGGATCGCAATGTCCTGCTCAATACTGGGGATCTTGCCCTCGATGGCGTCAACTTTCGGGCGGATTACCTCAATTTCATCGACTTTTGGTTTCAGAATAGTGACATCAAGCTGTAGCTGTGGGACGGCCTCTATGGGATTGAGCAGCTCCTGCACAAGATGACTCTTTTCAATCTTCCCCTGCAGTTCGTCGAGAATGTCCTGCACATCCCGGCTGGTTTCAGCCTTAACGCCCTGCATACCCTGGAAGGGACCCTTGTCATCCTTGCCGTTGACGAAGCGCACCCAGTAGTAAAACGTGGCACCCTTGCCAATGGCGTCAGAGAAGAGATTGGCCGAAGAGGTCCCCACCAGGGTGGCCTCGGCTTGGTTGTCACTCTCAGCTCGCCATATCTCGGCGTGAGCATGCCCCCGGTACTGCGGAGGATCCCACTCAACAAGGACCGTGTGAAATGCGCCATTGGCGATCACATTGACCGGAGCGTGGGGAAAATCCATCTGGCCCGCAGGGAAAAGGTCCGGGTTCTTGCCGGGGACGTACACGCCACCCGCACCAGGGCGCAGCGTAGACAGCCCCAATGCCTCCAGCTCCCTGAACGTGACGGCCTTATCAAGGCGATCGCCACGCTGCCCAGTGAGCAGCTCTACGTTTTCTACTGTAGCCGCCTGGTCTCGGCCTGCTCGATATGCGGGTTTCTTGGCCATCAGATCACCATCTCCGCCATGCTGCTCGCCAGAGTGATGCGGCTCACCACCGAGGTACCGAAGACCTCTATCTGCCAGAACCGGCCCCGCACTGGCGGCAACCTGAACGCCCCGGTCACCAGGTTGCCAGGGGACAACTCCATCACCTGTTCCCCGTCAACGAACAACTTGATCCCGACCAGGCCAACATCCTGAGCCAACACCCGGCAGCAATTGAAAGACGTTCCCTCTGGCACCATGAAGAGCTTCGACCGCCAGATGAATTGGCCATTGCTGGCGCTCCCGCCCCGCCAAATCTGCAAGCTTCGGCCCTTGGCAACGTAGAGGGAGTCGCTCTCCATATCGGAGACAGCCGCATCCCACCGGTTCGTCAGCTCACGCAAGTCGCCACTTTTCGGGTCAAAGATGAATGCGTGAGTGTCAGTCATGCCCACATATTTGCCCTCGTGGTGCCATGCCCGCATAGTTTCAGGCTTCATGGTGCGCCACTGCTTGCTGGTGATGACCTGCTCGGTCACCACCTGCCCACCGTTGGCGCCGATGCCGACCAGCCCGTCCGGGGAGGCATAGAGCACGACGCCATCCATCGCCACCATCGAGCGACCACTGACACAGGACTGCGGCAGTTGGCTCAGCTTCTGGGTGGTCACCGATGCCGGACTCACGCCCTGGGCAAGATAGGGGTATCCCTTGGTCCCGATCACCAAGGTGGTATCGATGGCAGCGATCGCCACGATGTCGTGCTCAGTGGTCAGCCGGTACTTCTCCGGCCAGGCGTAGGGAAGGTAGGGTTCGCACAGGTAGAGGGAGTTGCCAGCAAACCCCGCACACATGCCATTCGCCATTTGACACAAGCCGCGCATGCCATCCGGCGGCATGGTGTAGTCGTAGGTCTCCAGCACAGGGCCCAGCTCCCCATCCTCCCGGATATCGACAAACGATGCTTGGGCAATGGGCAGCTCGGCGACCAGCAGGTAATCAGCCAAGCCGCCACCGGACACCGACCGATATATCCGGCGCTTGGTGATGTTACTGTTCTGGGTTGTCGGTGGGCTCAGCATCAAGGTGACGGATGACCCTGGGATCCCGATATTCACCTTTCCGCTGACAGGGCCCGGAGGCCCCTCCTCACCCATCGCAGTAACGAAGGTATCCACATAGAAGCGGGTTTCGTCATCTGTCAGGTCATCATCCACACCACCAACAGGTGGGGTGATGGTGCCAACCCCGACCGGAACACCTGGGGCTGGAATGCCTAGCCGATACCATGCCGTCGGCTTGTTGCTGCCGCCTGTGGCGATCTGGGCATGAGTCACCTTGGGATACTCACCATCCGTGTAGTAAACCCGACCATACGAGTCCTGAGCTATCGGGGAGCGGATGGCCTCCACCACCTTGTTCCAGGCGAACCAGTGCTGGCCATAGTGAAAAAGGGTGGTAGGCACGATGGGCAATTCCACACCAGCACTGGCGTCATCCTCCAGAGGCGAGATGACGCCATGGTCAAAATGGCAGTCACGCGCAATCACCGCGACTTCATCAGACAAGAGGTGTGGCTCCACGCGCGGCATAGTCCCTCGCATGGTGACGATATCGAGTACGGGCATGGGGATCTCGGAGAGGCAGAAACGAAAAAGCCCCACTCGGGAGAGCGGGGCCATGATGGGTAAATCCTAACGCTGACAGCGCCAGGAGGCAAGGCTCACTTGGCTGGTTGCAGCAGCACGGCGACCACGCTCGCCGTGATGGGCTCGAGACGGACGATCACTCTTCCGTCCCACGGGCCACCGGGTAGCGCAGCTTGATCTCCGCCACCTTGTCGCGCCATGTCTGCTCGGCGGCTGGTGTCTTGTCGTATTGCCACTCCAAGAAAAGGGGGTCGGACTCCGCCACGTAGGCGCGCTGGCGGCGCGACCGTTGCCCCTCTGTCAGCTCATAGTTGTGCTGGGCGAGCACGGAGGCTATGACCTCCTCACTCATGCCCAGCTCCGCCATAAAGGCGGGATCGTAGTTGTCATGCGTTTCGCCGTCGTATAAGTAGCTCATCTATTTGCCCTCTCGAAATGTTAAACAGGCATCAACCGATTAAGCGCCACTACCGTGGCGCCAACAAAACCCAAGGCGCAAGGCTCAGGCAAAGGCGGGGCGAAACCCAATGTCCGCGGGCGCGGCCGCGCGAGAAAGGTTCAGACCGAGCACAGCCAAGCCAGCGTTGGCCCCGCCGCCCCAAGAGCCGCCACGATACGGGAGTCGCTCGCCGAAGTTGCGCATATAGAGCCGCCCCTGTGGCAATGCATTGGCCGGCTCCAGCAGCAGCCGCTTCATCGCCTGATTGCTGACGTAGCTGCCTGATTTTGTCATTGCTCGCCACTCTACGTTGGCTGAGTTGCCTGCGTTGGCGTTGTCTCCGATGGCTCCCAGTCTGTTGTTGACTGCGTTGGACAGGATGGCCGATCCACCGGTTGGTGTTGACGCATCAAGAAACGCATCAGCGAACGCCCAGGCCGCCTCGATCTGCGTATTGTGGGATGACAACTTAAAGCGTCCGTCTTGCAGCAAAAACCCATCCTGCCACTCCCATACGTTACCGACCAGATCCGCAATCCCGCCCAGCGTGCGAGTATGCGTCGCCTCGGACCCCATCGAGCCGGTCTGGGTTCGCCCCGTGCCGGCTGTATCACCCGGCGCTCTATTGTCGGCCCGATCGCCCACCATCCAGGTTTTGGCGTGGCTGCGACCCAAGTTGGTGTTTCCGATTGGCTCGTAGCCGTTGGCCATGCACCACAGGGCGATTGCCGCCCATTCGTGCGCCGTCATCAGATGCCAGCCTGCGCCCTTCGCGGCGCAGGCGGCACGCGCTGCCGTGTGGTCCAGTGATGCGCGGGGATCTTGCCGCGGCGCGCTGACAGCGCCGGAGCCGGACGCAAGATAGGCGCCGATAAAAATTTCGCCCTTAATGCTGCCGCTGCCAAAATCGAACGCCGTCACATCGCCAGTGCCCATATCGGCAGTCATGCCCAGGTCGGCGTAGCTGAAGCGCGGCAGCACGAACATAGCATTGGCGTTGCCAGCGCTGTCGCGAATGATGGTCTGTCTGCCGCCGGTTGCCCGCTCCAGGGCGTAGCGCTCCGCATCGAGGATGGTGGCGCCGCCCACGCGCATCAGCGAGCCGGTCCCGGCTTCGGCGAGGTCAGTTACAGTTTCCAGTCCTGCGATAAAGCTGGCTCTGTCCGCCTCAGACTTGGATCTGTCGGCTTCGGCTTTTGCTAAGGTAGCGCTAGAGGCTGAAGACGCAGCAGAGGCTGTTGCATTGGATTGCGCAGTCTGAGCAGATGCAGCAGAGGCTGTTGCTTCAGCTGCCAATGCCACGGCTGAAGCAGCGCGATCCGCTTCGGTCTTTGCCCGGTCGGCTTCGACCTTGGCGCGGGCCGTCTGCCCCTCGCCCTCGCTGGTCACACGCTTCCACGGGATCATGGTGTGCTTGGTTCCATCCGGTGCAGTTACCTCGATGGTTGCCGCATCACTGGTCAACAGTGCTTGGAAAGCATCACTCTGCTGCTGATATGCCCCCAGAGTGGCGTTCAGTCGGCGGGCAAACTCCGGGATGGAATCCGAAAAGGTCGTGATGATCTCGTAGGCCTTGCCTGTGGCAGTTGTGCCACGGTAGGCCTGCACCAGATACAGCTCCGTGTTGGACACCACGTAGTCCACCTCGTAGAAATCCACCGAGGTGCCACTGGTGATACAAAAAAGGTGGCCCTTGGCCACCCCGTTCTTGGTGTCTGCGAAGGTGGTCCCGGTACCGGTCACCTTCTTGTTGCCATTGGTGACGGCCACCGTACCGTCACGCTTCCACACTCCAGCCATGTTGCCCCCTTACTGCCCGGTCACGCGGGAGAAGCCTTCGGTCTTGCGCTGCTCCATATTGGTATCAACCTGGGTCTTTTCACCCAGCTGCTGCAGGTAGGCGTTGTAGTGGCCGACAGCCCGATTGGAGTTGGCGCTGTATTCGGAATCCTTCGAGAAGGCCCGGTACATGATGAAGTCGATAAGCGGGTTGATGTAGATGTCATCCAGATCGGCCAGCGCCGGCGTGCCCACGTTTTCCACATCCGTCAGCACCTTGGATTGCGGCGCCACGGAGTAGATGACATCCACTTTCACCGCGGCGGCGGGGCCTGGGTAGAGATAGAAGTTCTTGGGATCGCGGTCGTCGTAGGTGTAGGCCGCCACACTGGTGCCATCCTTGCCAGCATGCCAGTCCGGGTAACTGTCATCGAGGGCGCGTCGCGGCACGAAGCGGATCACTTTGCCGTCGGCATTGCGCAGCACCTCGATCAGCCGCAGGGCATCTGCAGGCAGGCTCTGCTTGGTGCCGGCTGCGCAGTTGAACTGCACGTTCTTGGTGTGGGCGTCAGGACGCATCAACACGATCGCCTTGGCGGCATCGTTGTAGTAGTCCAACAGCTCCTGCTTGGGCCAACGAACCCAGGTGCGATCGTTGAGCAGGGTGTTTACCCGCTTCAGGATCGAGTCAACGGTAACGGTTGCCATGTGTGGGGTCCTTTAGAAAAATGTGTGTTTGCGGGACGGGTTGTGGAATTCGACCTGGGTCGGGGCGCTGTGCTCTTTGCGGAACCGGCCAGCGCGACGCCAACCTTCGACAAACTCAGCCCGGTGGTATCCTGCTCGCTTAGGGTCAGACCAGGGGCGGTCTGGCTGGGCATAGAGCAAGGCTGCGACGCCATGGGCAATGGCATCGGCGTGATCGTGGTAGAGCTGGGCTGGGAGCTCGGTGGCGTTCTTGACCGGGGCAGCCACATACCAGATCCGCACATTGCAGAGATCTGTCAGGATGCTCAGCTCATTGGCCGACATGGCGAAGTAGTCTCGCCCGCTGACAAATGGCGCGCCCCCTTCTCCGGTCAGGTGCAGCACATTGCACGATGTCATCCCGCTGATGTTGCAGACCTCCACCAGGCTGCCGGCTGACGCGCTTGGCAATAGTCGGTCAAGGGTCAGCAAGGCCGACTCCCGGCAGAACGTGATGGCCGCCTCTGTGACGGCCTCACTCAGCATGACTTCGAGCGGGCCGGTGATGTGCAGCCTGACAGTGGGCAGGAACTGCTCACGCGACACCATCTGCATGCTATTCCCCCTGCTCTGCCAGCTTGGCCTTCAGGGCGTCACGCACGCGCACCCGGTATTCGGGCACCTTCTCTTGCGGGCCCTGCGGCTCGATATCCAGATCTTCCCCTTCCACCAGGGTGGCCAGTTGGGCAGAGGTCATCTTGGCCAGGTCACGCTCACCGACCACCATGCTCTGCTCTTCCGCCAGGCGGGCCTGCTCGGCGGCGAGGCGCTCCTTCTCTTTGGCGGCAGCCTGGGCAGTGGTCTCCTGCCGCTCCAGCTCGCCAGCCAGTGCCTCATGGCGGATCCAGACGGTCGGGAACTCCAGCAATTGCATGGCGATGTGACTCTCCACATCCACTGCGGTATGGCGCGGGAAGACCAGGCGGCTGCCGGTGACCGTGTCTTTCTTGCTCGGCTTGTCGCCGATGTAAACCACGGCAATCTTGTCGCTCATGGCGATGACTCCTATTCAGAAACGAAAAAGCCCGGCACAGGGCCGGGCGGACAGTGATCGGCAGCCTTACAGGTTGCCGACTACCTCGTAATGCAGCTTGAGCTTGACGGTGCCCGTCGCAGCGCCGCCACCAACGGTGAGGGTGATCTCCTGGTCGGGCAGCGTTTTCAGATCGTCCACCGGGAAATACTTGGATACCGCCGTTGCCGTGCCTTCGGCGTTGATGATGGTGGTGTCGCCAATTTTGACGGTCAGCGTGGTGCTGGCACCCAGCGCGCCGCTGATGAGGGTGGCGCCAACCACTTTCAGGTTGGGCTCCACCTTGTCACCAAACGCGATGACGTCGCCTGACGGCACAGCCGCCAGCTTGGCCACCAGGGTCGGGGAGATAGAGAGGTTGCCGAACGAACCAACAAACCAGCGGTAAGCTCGGGCGATCAGGGTAGTTTTGGCCATGACATGGCTCCTTATCTGGTCAGATATCAACAGGAGGGGGTATCAACCCCCTCGCTCTGGTGGGTGGATTAGCGCGCGACGGCGCTGACGGCGGTATCCAGCACCATGCAACCATGGTCCTGAATGTTGCCGTTGCGCTGCTTGAAGCGGATCTTCTGCAGGCCGGATACCCAGCTGATGGAGATCTCGGTACTGTTGCCGTGGTCGGTTTTCTCTTCGTGCATGCCGAAGGAGCCGCCCTGCTCGCCAGAGCCGAAGGCGTTAGCCAGCGCCTGACCACCCAGCAGCACGGCGCGGTCGATGGTGGTGCCTGCTACCTTGTCCACTTCCACGCCGGTCGCGGAGTTGGCGGCGCACACCTTGACGGTGCTGCCTTGGTTGAAGCGGATCGGCATGCCCTTGTAGGGCTTGACCAGGATGCCGCGCCACATCGCCCCTTCACCCCGGAAGATGGGGTGGTTCCAGCCCTTACTGCGCTCCATGGCGGCAGCCAGCATCGCCTGCCAATCCTTGCCGGAGGTGGAGGTGTAGAAGTCGTGCCACTGGCGCGGGGTGACATAGAGCACGTAGAGCGGCTCGCCACCGGACGGATCCGCCACCATGCGGATCGGCTGGATGGGGTTGGCCATCTCGGACAGGAACAGCGACATGTTGTCCACGCAGCCCAGATTGAAGCGGTCAGCCGCGTCGATAGCTTCGAAGCTGGTCGCATCACCACCGAAGAAGTGGCGCTCGTAGGTGGGCGCAGTCAGCGGGTTGATCATGATATCGGCAAATTCCGGGTCATCCGCCAGCGGCAGGATGATATCGGTCGCGTAGTAGTCGCCGCGGGCGCCGGCCAGCTGGGCAAAGCCGCGCTGATCAACCAGTCGGCCGTAGTAACCATCAGCAAGCAGCGTGCGGGCGGTCTTGATCAGGTCGTGCTTGGTGCGCTGCTGGCTCATCTTGCCGCCAGCATCCACGCCGTGACGGGTCTGGTTGATTTTGAGCGCGAAGTCAGCAAAGGACAGGGACTCCAGGCGGCCATCCAGCTTCTGATCGCCCATGCTCGGGCGACCGGAGAGCTGATGGAACAGCTGCATTTCGACAGCATCGCCGCGCTGCTTGGTCAGGTCGGTGATGCGAACTACCGGCGCACCTGCACTGGTCTGCTTGCCGCCGTTGACCTTGGCACCCTTGGGAGCCTCTTCGGTCAGCATGTTCACCAACGAGTGGGAACGGTTGGCCGCCGTAAACAGTGCGGCCTGCAAAATCTTGTTGGCTTGCGCCGAGGTGACTTGGGTCATGATCCTCTCCTACATGAAAACAAAAACCCCGACACAGTGGTCGGGGTTGGCTTATTGAAATGGGTGGTGGGTTAGTACCCGGCCTGCTCCAGCAGCGCCTCCATTTGGGCGTCCGTCATGGCGCCCATCTCGCCGATAAGCTCGGTCTGAGACATGGCACCAAAGCGCTCCACTCCAGTGGGAGCGGCATGATGGGTCTGGCCGAGTGCCGAAGGGCTGGACGGGATGAAATCAGCGGGCTTTTCTGCACCCTTGCCGGGTACCTTGGCGGGAGGGATGACCTCATCACCAAAGGCCAGCTTGGTGCGGCGCGCCGCCTCTGCGAATCGCTCATCCAGCGACTTGCCTTGCCACGCGGGATCAGCCTGGAGCTTCTCATCGACGATGATGGCGAAGTCGAAACGGTCCTGGTCCTTTTCCCGCCAGCTCACCAGATCAGGTACCGCCTGCAGTGCGGCCTGTACCGGGTTGAGGGTGGGTTGAACCTGCCGCGGTGCAGCCTGCTGCTCCAGCCTTTGGAGCTTGCTGGCAATGGCTGCGATGGACTTGCCCAGATCCGGGTAGTCCTGTGCCAGTTGTGCCAGCTCCTCTTGGCTGATGTCGTCAGGGTCAACATCGGGGTTGATCCCGTGCTTCTCCATCAGCGCCTGCAGCTTGTCCCGCTCGGCTTGGGCCTGCTGCGACTGAGCCAGTTGCTCACGCAGTTGCTTGGCTTCATTGCGCGCCTGCTCCAGCACTTCATACGGGATGGTGTGTTGACCGCTCTTGGCCAGGATCACCTTCTCAGGCTCCGCGACCCCTTCACCGCCCTGCTCGGTGCTGCCCTGTTCGTTACCGGCTGCCACCTCGCCCGCCGACGGCGCGGGTTGTACGTCCGTTTGCTCGGTGCCAGTGCCATCATCCAGCTCGCTATCGGGCTCACGCTCGATCGCTTCCAGCATGGCTTCCAGTTCGTCCAGGCTCTCAGTGCCGGTCAGGTTGTCGATGTTCTTATCCATGGTTGTCCTCGTGGGTTTTCAGTGGGTGGTATCGCTGCCCAAGCGGGGGAAGGCTCTCGGTGAAAGCGCTCCCCGGCTGGGGCTGGGCACAAAAAAGCCCGCACAAGGCGGGCAAGGGTTGCCGTCTATCGCTAAAGATTCGCTAAATGGCACTTGAGCCGCCAGCCTTCCAGCTTCCACAGCATGGCCTTCGCCTTGCTCTCCGCGTCCTTGATGGCGTACTTGGCGCCAAACTTGGCATTGAAGTTGGCCGGGTCCGCACAGGCGGTCATGCCGATGGCCAGGGTGAAGCCATTGGCAGCAATGGCGGTGGCAATCGTGGTTGTGGTACCCGGGATCACATGCACGTCATATGTCACCCCAGCCATCAGCGCATCGATCTGCTCAGGGGTGACGCGCGGGGCGGTCAGTTCGAGCGTCTGGATCTCGCGCTCCATTTCGGCATCAATGTGTTGCTGGTCGGTCATGGCCCGCTCCAAATAAAAAACCCGGCACAGTGGCCGGGTCTGGAAATGAAAAAGGCCCAATCTCGAGAGACTGGGCCATGTTGGGGAAATCGTAACGCTGGCAGGTCAGGAAAGCAACTATCAGAGCGCGATCGCGTCTATCTGCTGCTGAATGGTGTCCAACAGCTGGGCCTGCAGGGCTGCCTGCTCGGTCTGCATCGCCTGCTGCTGGGCTGCCAACTGCTCCATCTCCTGCAGCGTCTTACCGGTCTGGGCCTGCTTGAGGGCATCCTCGAACCGGATAGAGTCGGTCAGCTTGGCGATGCGCTGAGCCTCTGCCTGCCACTTGGCGGCTTTGCCCTCCAGCTCGGCCAGCTTGGCCTGCATCTCGCGCATGACCAGCTCCTGCTGCATCTGGGCCTGCTGGGCTTGCTGCTCGGCGGCTGCGCGCTCCTCCTCGTTCATCTCGTCCGGGTCTTTCGGGATGTTCAGGGCATTGCGGATCCGCTCCACAAACTCGGCCTTGCGCGGCACATCCATCAGCTCAACCAGCAAATCGAAGCAGGCAGCGGCGGCCTCTGGCGGCAGCTGGGACATAGCCTGGGTCATCCGCTCGGCCAACTGCTGCTTGTAGGCGGCAGTCTGCTGGATCGGCGCCAGGGCGATATGAGCCCGCAGCCGGGTCACATCGTTGGTCAGCTTGCCATCCTCCTGCTCCACGTTGATCACCACGGCCTTGCGGCGGCGGGGGTCATCGCGATTCACGGTCACCTTGTAGTTGCGCTTGCCGGCCATGTCTTCCAGCAGGTAGGCCAACGCCAGCTGACCCACCTGCTGACAGCCCATCCGGTAGTTGTCGTTGATCTCGGAGAGCGTGGTCGCCCCCTGCTCCACCAGGTTGCTGATGGCCACGCCTGACTGACCGGTGGAGCCCTGCCCCAGAAAAGCCGCATAAATCCCCATGGTGTCCTGGATCAGTTTCACCGAGTCCTGCATCACCTGGAACTGCTGGGCCGCCACGTTGAAGTCCTGCTCCACCTTGAAGGCATCGGCCACACTGGTCTTGTTGGCGCGGTCAGGGTTGAGCTCGATATAGCCATCCGGGCGCTCGACTTGCTCCAACACCTGATCCCGGCTCATGTTGGTGGCGTCCTTGTCCATGATGACGCGCTTGGCCTGCAGCAGGAAGGTCAGCTTGATGCGCCGCAGGTTCACCTCGTCCTGCGCCGGCATGGCCCGAGCAATCAGGCCGTATGGCTCGCCGGTACGGTCTTTCCGGTACCCCCAGAACGGCACCAGCGGATACATATTGTGCGGGGCGGTGCAGGGGCGATCGACCAGATGATGGGGGCCGACGAACCAGGATTCCCGGATCACGGCCACCGGGCAGCGTTCCAGCTTGGCGCGCCCCATGGCCACAGCAGCGAGATGCAGTTGATTGGTCTTGTCGTATTCCAACGCCCGGCCTGAGTCGAGCTTCAGCACCTGACGCATGGTGTAGGTGCGGTAGTAGACCACTTGCAGCAGCACCCGGTCTCGCTCCCTGCTGCACCACTCCACCTCCTTACCGCTGAACTGGCTCCACTCGTCATAGGCGCTGACCAGGTTGGGGTCCAGCCCCTCGATGGAGGTCAGGCTCACGACCCCCTCCCAGTCGTTGACGCCCCACTCCAGCGCCTGTGCCTTGCTCGGGAACATGGTCTTGGCCTCATCCAGATCGACCCAGCGGCGTCGCATCAGCCAGCGGCAGTCGCTCAGATCCGGCTCCCTGCTATGCCAGTCCCAATAAACCTCGTCACGGTGGATGCTGCTGAACTTGTAGCGTGGGCCGAACGGGTCATCGCGGCGACACACCTCCATCCAGCCCAGGCCGGTCTTGATTTGGCCGCTGTAGGCCTCGCCCCGGGCTCGGTCCAGTCCGCCAAGGCGGCACATATCGGCGTATTCGGCGTTGACGGCCTCGGCAAGTTGCTCCAGCTCGTCGTCGTGGTCATCGGCGATCACCATCAGATCGGTGCGGCTCTTGGCTTCCATCCCCAGCACGCCGTCAATGGTCGGCGCGATCAGGTTGTGAATGGTGATGGGCTGGCCCCGCGCCTTGAGCACACTCACCACCTCGGGCGGCAGTTGATCGCCGTCGTAGTAGGCGCACGCCCGATTGGCGATAGAACGCCAGTCCGGCTGGCCGTTGATATCGCTCATCAGTTTGAGCAGTCGCGGGGTATCGAGGCCGCCTTTTTCAGGGGCCTTGGGTTGGGCGTTGATCATCAGTTGGCCATCCAGTGCTTGGGTTTGCGGAAGGATTCAGGTTTGACGATGCGAGCCGGCATCCGGGCACGCATCTCTTGGGCAATCATGTAGCTCATGAGCTGGTCGTCGTAGCAGCCGTCCTGGGCGTTCATGCTGCCGCTCTTGTCGTAGACGTAGGTGGTGGCTTCGGAAATGGTACCGATCCAGCGGATCCCGGACTGCCCGGCACGCAGCAGGGCCTTGAGGCCATCGACGAGGATCGGCTTTGACTGCCGGGTGGTAAGCCAGCCAAGGCGCGGCGTCTCGTCGTCGCGGTCCCGGTCGATGTGCTCCTGGGTGTAGATGCGCCGGGTTGGGTAGATCTCACGGAGCTTGAGCAGCACAGCGTGGCCGTGGTTGTTGCGCTCTGGTCCAATGTAGGCCGGGCCATGCTCTGCGGTGCCGTAGAACCTGCCGACGTGGGCAAGCAGCTGGGCAAACAGCCCCGGGTCGAGATGGCCGAACCAGTGGGCCACCTGCCGGCCGTCGCTCTTGGCCGTCACATCCAGGCTTGAGCGGTCGCCGTGCTCCAGCCCTTCCGCCACGTCGGCGCCGATGGCGTAATCCTCGTCAGGGTCTGGCAGCTCCCAGACCAGCAGCATGTTCTCGAGCGAGCGCTGTCCCTGCTCGTCCAGCTTCTCCGGTTTGCGGGCCTTTTCGCGCCTGCCGGTGACCGGGTCGATGTCATAAACGATGAGCGGGGCCATGCAATCGCCCTCTGCTTCCATCGTGGCGATGGGGTCGAACACCCGGCGCCCGGAGGTGAGGAAGGCTTCCAGCGGCGTGCTGGGATACTCCTGCTTCATCTCCCCACGCTGCGTGCCCTCTTTCAGCACGTACCACTGCCGCTGCTCGTCGCTGATGGTACAACCCATCGCCTTCTCCACCGCGGCGAAGTATTCCGCTTGGGCCTTGCTCATCACCACACCGGAAGCGGGGACGTCGGCGCGATACTTGGGATCCTGCCACCAGGCGAAGAAGTGGAACTTCCAATCCAGCTGGGTCAGCTCGCCGGTTGAGCGAGACAGCTCCAGCGACTTCATGCTCATGGCGTGGAAGTCGCCGCCTACCCCTTCCGCCGTGCTCTCGATGAAGGCAATAGCGCCTGGGTGGATTGCGTTGAGGGTACCGGTTCGCACCTCCTTGGCCTTCTCCGGGTATTTGGCGCAGATCTTTCCGTGCTCGGATACATGCAGGCGCTGGACGGTACCGGAGCGGAACGAGGTGGCCACCTGGATGCTGGAGCCATGCCGGAACAGGATATGACCGCCATTCGCTCCGCCCCGCCGGGTCACCACCTTGAACTGGGCCTTGAGCCAGCCCGGCAGGTTATCGAACGGGACTTCAATCTTGGTGCGGTAGATCTCACCGGCGGCCGTCAGGTCCTGGGCGATGATCCCGCACTTGAGGTTCTTGTTGAACAGCGCCTCGTCCAGCAGATAGATGTCGATGGCCGTGGAGAATCCGAGCTGACGCGCCTTGAGGATGATGTTCAGGTACCACATGGTCCGGAACAGCAGCTCCTGCGCCGGGCGCAGCCTGAAGCGCACCAGCTGGCCCTGCTCGTTCTCGATCATGTAGAGGTTGTTCATCCGCCACCACTTATCGCTGAGCTTCGAGCGGATGTAGGCCATCTGCTCCTGCTCAGTCATGGCGGAGGTATCTAGTTCGGTCATCGTGGGATCTCAGGCAATAAAAAACCCGCCGAAGCGGGTTGGTGTGGGTGATGCTGTAGTTATGTTCGTTCTTGCCATGCTGCGGTGATGGCGTTGACCTCTGCCCTGGCTGCGGCACGCTGCTGAATGTTTTCGGCCAGCATCCTCACATGACTGGGATCTGCAATCATTGCGCCCATCTCGACCAGCGCGCCGTTGCGGTAAAGGCGGTATGGCTCGAGGAGCACGCGCTCAATGGTGACAGTAGCGGCGTAATCAGGTTCGATGTCATAACCAATTTGTCGCGATGGCCCCAGAACTGGCGGCAACTCGTATTGCGCCTCACGCCCTGAATCAACGGCGTCGCACACCTCCTGAGGCAATGAGCAATCGGCGATGTAAACCGCTTCCCCAGCCTCATTCTTGCGATAAATTCTCATTATTACTCCAGTGGAAGCAAGTTCAGGCGATCGGGCTTTCATCTTTTATCCACCGCTCAAGCTCTGTGATCTTTTCATCCCAACGCTTGAAGTCAGCCGTTGCACGTTCATCGTCAAGCCCCACATCTTCTACGCCAAACAGCTCTGACACCGAGCGAAGTTTGGCGATCGCCTCAATAGCCAAAATCCGTTGTGCGGCCTGACGCTCTCTTTGTTTCATGGCTGGCTCCTGCATGGGGGGGTGAACTCTGGCTCGCATTTTATCACGACATCAGCCCGCCAGTCCCCATCCCCTGCAGCTCGGTGACCATCTCGCTGACGGGCGTTGCCTCACTGCCGCCATCCTTCTCAAGCCGATCTGCTTCGGCGGTCAGCTTGCGGGCCGCAGCCCGGATGCGCCGAGTATCTTCCTCAATTTTCGGCACGCTCACCTCGTCGATGCGAAGGGCGCTCAGGGTCCGCTCGATGGACTCAATCCGCTGGATGTTGCGGTCGAGGGCCTGCTCGGCTTTCAGGATCTTGTCGTAGAGTGCGATCCGGTCGGTCATCTCGCTGGCGTTAACCAGGTCCTGCTGCAGACCCTTGAGCAGCTTGGTGACGGAAATGACGCGAGCCCGGGTGAAGTCCAGCTCGTCGCGCAGTTGCAGCTCGCGAGCTTGGTCGAACAGCTCCTCGGCATCGAGGAACTGGGCGTAACCGCCGTGGGTCTTGGCTATCTGCATGCCCGGCTTGATGTTGGCGGGCGGGTTCGGGTTGCCAGAATTACCTACCGACTCCTTGTGTCCCTCGGTAAAGCGGCCGCTGCCATCCCTGCCGCTCCCCATGTTGTTTTTCGGCGCTTGGCCTGAGTCGTCAGGGATCTGTGTGGATGAGGATGACTTTTCCTCTCTTCCCTCTCCCCCTTTGGCCTTGGCCTCATTCCCCTTGGCTTGCGCACTTTGCGCAGATTGCGCAGTTTTGCGCACTTCGGAATGCGCAGATTGCGCAGCTACGCGAGATTTATCAGGTTGCGCAGGGGATTGCCCCCGGGATTTCAAATAGCGACGCGCCGAGTTGTAGTTCAGGCCGCGGCTGTCACACCAGTCTTTCGCACTGATGCCGGTCGCGTCATGCTCCTGCAGGAACTCTGCATTGAGCTGTGCCCAGTCGGTCTTTGCCATTTAGATGGATAGCTCGCCTTCGACGATGGCATCACCAGGTACAGGCTCATGGGTAGCCGGTACTACGACGGAGACGCCAGTATTCAGGGTGACCAGGGCCTGACTCCCGTCATACTCCCTCACCTGAGTAACAACCCCGGTCACGGTAATGCCATTAACCACCGCATCGCTCCAGTGCATCGAGATAGTCCAGTAGGTCGGCTGTGGATTCCCCAGAAAGACAAACCCCGCCATTAGCGGCGGGGCTCCATGTCAGCCTGGGTGTGGGTGGCGGGCAGTTCACTGTTTGACTTGGGGCTATCTGGCAACTGGCCAGAAGCAGCACCGAAACGCTCAGCAAAACGCCCCTGTGGGTCCGCATGATTCTTGTCATGGCTTTCCTGCGCCTCCCTTGCCCTCTCCTGCTTAAGCCAACGGCCCAGAAGGGCCGTTAGAATGTCGAGCAGTTGGAGCAAGCTGTTCATGTTATTGCTTCCTGGCTTTCTCAGCCGGCAGGTTCATAGCCAGCTTGTCCAGCACCTTGGTCAGGCCAACCAAGAAGGCCTGCACCTTCCCGATCACCTCATCGTCCCGGGTGGACGGGGTGACGGCCGCGATCTTGGCCAGCCCCTGCACCACCATGGACGCGCCGCCCACTACAGCCATCAGGATGACAATCCAGTTGATGACCACCTCAACGATGTGCTCCATATCTACCTCACAGGTTACAAACCCGGCTCAGCCAGCCGTAGGCATTGGCCTCCTGCGACTCCTGGCGCTCAGCCAGTGTGATGCAGTGGGCAATTCGAAGGGAGTTCACAGCCTCGGCCAGCAGCCGCTTGCCACCGGTACCGCGCGCCTTGATGTACCCCTCCAGCGCAGAAAGAGAACGAGGCCCTATGGCCCCGTCTGCTTTCACGTCCGGATAGAGCCTTTGCCTGTCGTTCAACACATTCAGCAGGCGCTGAAGGTCTTTTGCTGCCCGACCTGGACCGGAGTTGACCCCATAGTCAAACAGGTAGGTGGCCAGATCGGCATCAATCACCTCAATGGATGAGAGGCTCATCTGGTTCCAATAAGAGGTGTAGACCTTTACCGCCTCAGCCTTTGGATAGTCGCGCATATGGCCGGTGTAGCCGAACTGGCGAGCGGTGGCTTGAGTCACCCCCCAGCGAGTCGGGCCGCCGCGGTCCTCTGCGCGATCAGTGAACTTGTCACCCCCCTCACGCTGGATCACCTCATCAATAACCTGCAGGCGAATACTCATTACCCCTTCCCCCCAGTCATCCAGCCGGTTGCCCGGCGTTCGTACAGCTCCAGTGCTTTCGATCCCATCAAGCCAGCCAGGCCAGCCATGAAGCCGCACAACGGGAGTGGGGCTGCGATGTACCAGCTCAGCAGCATGGTCAACATCCCGGCGAACCCTGACACCACCACCTGGAGCAGCGCCTCAGCCCATCGGAATCTCCTTCCCTCGCGTTTCACCGTCTGTATGTAGGTCACAAGCCCCCCCCATACGCTCAGCCCGCCGAATGCCAGATAGGCGAGCACGCTGTAGTTCTGTGGATCCTTGTCAGGCATCATCGCCCCTCCAGAAACGACAAAGCCCGCACGAGGCGGGCCAGAAATGAAAAAGGCCAGGGTCACGGGGACTCTGGCCATCTTTGAGCAATACTAACGCCGGGGAGGGGTAGATTCAATCACTGCGTCTATTCATGGGGTTGCGCCTGCTCGGCGGCGAACGCTCCGCGCCTAATCCGCCCGCATCTCCCTCACTTGTCGGCCCATGACTTTGGCCAGATCTGACGCCTGGTGGATCACCTCATCAACAGCACGCTCTACGGCCTGCCTCATCTCCTGCCCGAACCGGCGCGACACCAACTCTACGTGTGGCACGACCCGGCCGGTGCCGTGGCACTTCGGGCAGCCGTCACCCTTGCGCGGGCGGGTCCCGGTGCCATTGCAGTGCGGGCAGCGCCCTGACTGCATCATCTCGGCGACACAGTGGTCATTGGCCAGGGACAGGATCTCGTTCCGCTCAGCCAGAAGGCGCTGGTACTCGTGATCATTGCCGGACCGGTGGGCGCGCTTGGCCTTCTCCATCACCACGGCGGCCCGGCGGCGCTCCTTGTCATAGTGAGGGTGGCAAAGTACCAGGTGATCCAGCTGCTCAGGCAGCGGGCGGCGCAGCAGGATAGCCATGGCCATGCCACCGGCATCGCTGCTGCCAAGAGTGGCGCTGAAGTGCGTCAGCAGCGACGCAAGGGCTTGTTCATCCCCCAGGTGGTCTGCCATCAGGAACTGGAGCCCCTGGGGGTTGTTCTTTGCAGCAACCTGCAGGGCGCCGATAAACTCGTTCCGGCCCAGAGCATTGAACTGCCTGCCGGCGGCGGGCTCATGGAGCGCCCCCTTCGGCGAGAATAGGCGCAGAGCCATTTCGATAGCATGGGTCATGGATTGGTCCTCTGGTCTGGGTCCTGATTGAAGGCGGCGAGCAGCCAGGCGCGCAACTGGCCGGATTTGATGTGTTCCGGGGTAACTTCCAGCACGGTCCACCCGAGCAAGGTGGCCTCGTTCATCTTGGCCCGGTCCTCTACGAACCCTCTCCCCCGGGTGTGCCGGCCGCCGGAGTGGATCCCGCCATGGACTTCGAGCGCGATCATGCGGGTGGGCCAGGCGTAGTCGAAGCGCCATTTGCGCTTGGGGTGAAACAACAGCTCGGTGGCGGGGTCAGGAAGGCCGACCAGCTGGGTCAGCACCTTGTCGTGCAGGGAGGTGACCTGCTGCGCCTTGCGCACCTGGTTGGCTGCGCTCCTGACCTTCGGGCTGCTACCCAGCAACCGGGTCGCATCGAGGGCGGTAAGGTGGATCATGCCGCCCTCCCGATGGTGTTCTTGCGCAGTTCGGTGACTTCTCTGGCCACCTGCTCCAGCAGGGTCTCCTCGCTGCCGTGATCTTGTTGCCAGGAACGCGGAGCGGCGTGGAACCCCGTGGGGTAGCTGGCGCGATGGTGACGGGGGCAAAGCGGCAGCACCCGGGTGTGCTCGGCGCGCTGGGCCATGCCAGATCCAGAGCGCACATGATGAATTTCCGCAGGTGTGGCGCCATGCCCGGCATTGCGGCAGGCGATACAGCCGAGCGAGCTCACATCGTTCAGCCAATCCTTATCAGCCTTGGTTTTGCTCATCGCGCGCCCCTTTCATCGTGTGAGCCTGCAGCGATTGCAGGTTCAGCAAGGTGAATGCTCCGCCTTTTTGCGGGCACCATCCGGCCGTATCGATATGGATCACGTTGCCAAGCGCTACCGGGCTGCTCATGGGGGTGTGACCAACAACGAGGGCATGCACATCAGACACACCGCTCTCATCACCAAGCTCCACACGCCGACGCGACCACATACAGGAGTTCTTGATGGATCGCAGCAGTCCAGGGTTCCCCTCTGCGCCATCCTCAAGCTTTTCAATCAGGTAGCTCCAGGACGGGAATGGGCAATCAGCATGGATCAAGCCAATCAACCCACTCGGCGTATCCACCTCGATGGCGATAGGCAGCTCGCGGAACTGGGCTGCGTACTCGCCGCGCTCCACATCGAGCAATGACATGAACCACGCCCCACCGTTCTGCAACCAGTTTCCTGTGTCACAGGTGTCGTGTCGGCATACATAATCGTCATGGTTGCCGCGCACCGGGTGGAACCAGGGCTTGGCCAGCCACTCCAGCACCAGTTCGCATTCCGGCCCCCGGTCAACCAGGTCACCAACAGAGAACAGGCGATCGCGCGCGGTATCGAATCCCACTTTGTCGAGAGCCCGCTGCAGCAGAGTGAAGTGGCCGTGGATGTCGCCGACCGCGAAATCTCGCCCCGCGGTATTCGCTGAAAATCTCTTTACCAGTGAGCTCATGCCGCCGCCCTCCCGTATGCCGCTACCCAGTCGAAGCCGCGGCGGGATTCATCCCCGAACTTCACGCCCTGCTGGGCGCCGAAGGATTGGGCCAGCTCAATGAGATCGCGCATCTCGCGCACGGTCATCTTGGAAGTGGACTTGCCCAGCACCACGAAGCCGTTACCGTCGATGTTCGGCACCACGTCTTGCTGGTACAGGGCGGCGGAGAGAACGTGCTTCCAGTCCTCCTTGGAGAGCTTGCGGCCGTGCCAGACCACCTGCTCGGCGATATCGGTCATGACGGCCCAGAACAGGGCATTCTGGGCCAGGGTCCGGGTCAGCTCCTTGATTTCGATAACCAGCGGCTTGTCCTGGTCAACCGGCAGGCTGGCGACCAGTTGGCTGGCGCGGGAGCGGATGTCGGGGCTTCGCAGGAAATACTTGGGGTAGCTCATGCTCACCCCCGCTTGGACTTGTTGCGGCGCTTGGCGGCGGCACGCTGACGCTGTGCGGCCCGGTCATTGCGCGGGTTGGGGATGCAGAATGAACTGGATGGCGTGAAGCGGATAGGGTCAATCCAGGCCGGGGCGCTGGCCGCCAGAACGGCTGCGATAGCGTGGGTGAATCTCATGCTGCCACCGCCTTAGCCGCAACGGCCTCGGTGGTGGGAGGCAGCGCGATGCGGTAATGCCACACCTGCTTGCCGTCGATGACCTGATTGCTGGAATGCTTCACCCAGCCGTAGCAGCAAACTTCACGCAGTCTGGCGCTGATGGCGGCCTGGGTGTCGGCGTGGCCGTAGCGGCTCCAGCACTCGCGCTCGATGTCGCGCAGGGTGCGGGCCTTGCCGTCGCTCATGATGGATATCACGCGCCCCAGCTGGGTCGCGATGGATAGATCTCGGGTATGTGGTTTCGTCATGGTCAGGGTCCTTTTGGTCAAGCTGCCGGGTGGTCTAGGTCCGGCAGAGTCATGGTACGGCGCAGTACCTCTGGTGTCACTGGTTGGCAAGGCCCTCCCTTTCAAAGTTATCCACAGCCCCAAACGTGTCACCACCTCGCAACACCAGCACTGGCGCGGCTCTCAGTCGAGCAGCCTCCTCCGCCACTTGCTCCGGCGTCGTGCTCTGCACCAGCCAATGCCCTGCGCCACGCTGCTGATCGGTGTGGCCCAGTGCGGCGATCTCGTCGGCCACCTCGAGCTGTACCCGCTCCCCGCACCAGCCCCACACGGCCGGATAGATCACCACCCGGCAGAATTTCGCGGCCTTGACCGCGGCGATCACGTCTTGGTTGAACATCCCTAAATCCTCCCTGTGATGGTGTAACCGCGCTGGCGGCGTTCGGTGAGTATCCTGTCCAGCTCAACCTGCACCGCCTCGCTCGTCACGTCGCCGTCACGCTGCAGCACAATCACGGTCGCCTCCATCTCGCATGCCCTGATGGAGATCACCAGCCTTGACTCCCGGGCTGGCGCAGCCGTGGCTGGCTGCCGGCGCAGTATCTCTGCCCGCACTTCTGCCGGGCGCGGAGCGAACTGGCGCTCCACATCGGCCGCCATGTCCTGCACCACCTCCCGGATCTGGGCTGGAGTGAACCCGCGCAGCACGCCACCCCAAGCCAGCGCCACGCCGCGGGCATTGGCATCCAGCTGGTTGGCACTGGCAGGCCAGCTCCCGGCCATCAGCGGCAGCAGCTCCTCAGCGATGAATGCGGCCATGCGGGCGCTCATGGCGGGCGCATCCTGGTTGGCTGGCAGTGCGGTCACGTTAGAGGGGAGTGTCGTCGTCATAGCTGACAGCTCCCGATTCGATGAGACTGCGCGCCTGCTGCTGGGCGGCGGCAATGTTGGACATCGGCTTGCGCTTACCCTCGAAGCCCTCCCACTCGCCGTTCAGGCAGCGCGGGCGACCGATCTGAACCCAGCGTTGGGCGCCAGCCAGGTACCCGGCGAACTTCTGCGGCGCAAACAGGGTCATTGGCCGCAGGTATTCGGCCATTTTCAGGTTTGCGGACCAGTGCTCGCGCTTGAAGTCGATCACCAGTTGCAGATCGGCCACGGAGTAGCCCTCCGCCAGTCTGGCGTTGATGTTCTGCAGGGTGGTTGGCTTGGCCTGATAGCGGCGATTGCATGCGGCGTTGAGGTGGTTCAGCACAGCCAGAGAATCCGCTGATGGCTCTGCCGTTTTTTTAGCCGGTTTTGTTTCGTCAGAAACAGAACAAGAGATCTGTTTATTATCTTCAGAGTTTATATTGTTATTAATGATAAGATCTTCGGCATGATACTCCGCACCTAACTCCGCGCCGCTGAGTTGGTGATCACCCTCTAACCCCATATCTGGCGCGCCCTCAAACTCCGCACCATACTCCGCGATAAAGTGTTGCGAAACTCCGCGCTGATAAGCGTCGAAATTCAGCAGGCTGATGATGGTGTAACCACTCTTGCCCTGCTTGGTCGTCCTGCTGATCGCTCCCTCCTCATCGAAATAGTCCAGCGCCCGGCGAGCCTGATCCTCAGATACGCCACACGCTTTCCCGAGCGAACGAGCAGAGCAAGCCAGCTGACCACGATGAATGGTGAGGCGGTTGCCATTGAAGGTGACTTCACGGCTCTCGTAGGCCGCATCCAGCAGCAAATGCAGCCACACGGACTTCTTGGCTACATCCTTGTACCAGGGGGCATTCAGCATCGACGAGTAAGCGAGGCGGAAGCCATTGCGGGCATTTTCGCTCACGTTGCTACCTCTGCTGATAGGTTTGGAAATGGGGGCGCTGGGCCCCGGGAATTTGATAACGGCGCTCATGCCGCCACCTCCTGCTCGGTGTAGGCGCAAGCCGGGCACTCAAAGGCGCGGTCATCGTTACCGGATTGCAGTTCACCGCCACACAGCGGGCAGTGGTTGAGGTCGTTCAGCAAGGGGTGGCCCCCATGGGCCATGGTTGAATTGGTCATTGTTGGGTCCTGTGGTGTTTAAGCTGCCCGCTGGTGAGGCGGGCAGGTGCTGCCTATGCGCTGGGTTGTGCCTCGGCACGTTCAAGGGTGCGGGCTTCGAGCTCGCGGGCCAGGCGGACGGCTTGGCGATCGGTGCCAGCGGCGTGCGCGGTCGAGATCAGCGGCTCGTCGAGGGCCAGGGCCAGCTCGTGCATGACCGATTTCAGGATGATGTTGTCGCGATCGCTGACGTGCTGGGATGCCGGGCGCGGCGGACGTAATTGCATGGTCATGGGTTACCTCCCGAGGACAAAGTTGATGAGTTTTTGCAGGGGGCGCAGCGGGCGCTCCTCGTTGTAGGTGGCCTCGTCTTCTTGGCTGAACTGGAGCAGGCCGCGCTCGGGCAGGCCGGAGCCCTCCAGGATCTCCTCGACGGTCACGGGCGGAAATCCCTGCTCGAGTAAGCTCCGATTGGCCCGTTTGACGGCCCTCGCCAATATGGTGGGCTCGTGCTGAGATATGGCCTGGAGCAGGATCAGCAGCGAGGTGCGGGCAAATGCGGTTTCGGTCATGCCACACTCGGCGCCTACTTCCTGCCATACCTGGCGCTGAGCTGGGGTGCCGCGCACCCGCAGCGGGGAGCGGGTGCTCATATTTTCATGATCGGGGAGCGTTACTCTTCCCATGGGGTTGGTCCTCTGTGTTGGATAGGAAAACGGGCCGGTGGTCAGGCGGCCTGCTGGGTAGGATGGTCTTGCTCCTTGATCAGGGGGTAATCCTCCAGTCCCAGCCGCAGCTCGCCATTGCTGGCAATGACAAAGCTGACTGCATGCTGGGCTGGAATTACCTCCCCCCACTTCACGGCAAGGCTGCGGGAGATGCCAATCGCTTTCATGGCGCGGGCCATGTTGCCGAAATAGCCGATTACTTCATGTTTCTTCATTGGTCTGGGTCCTGTGCATGGTGACATGCAAATGATGTCCTCTATAGAGAACGATGTCAATCTTCATCGTCTCCCAAAGTGATCAGTCAAGGAATTACAATTTAGTCTCTAAAGAGAACAAGAGGTTATTGATGAAAACTTTCGGGCAACGCCTTGAGGAAAAGCTGCAAGAGTTGGGCATCAGCATGTCTGAGCTTGCGCGCCGTACCGGCTTATCAAAGAGCGTGATTAGCAACACCATCAATAACCCGAATCGTGAAATGCGAGTGTCATCCCTGATTTCCATTGCCAGGGTGCTGAAGGTTGATCCCATATGGCTATACACCGGCCGCAGCAGTGGTGATCTGCTGAACGACATTCAGTTCAATTCGGATAAAGTGCCGGTCTGGACCTTGGATGACGTGGGGAACCTGGCAACAGATATGCTGCCGAACATGAATAGCGGGCGGTATGTGGTGGCAGAGAACCAAAGCCACAGCATTGCCATCGAGGCCACAAACGATCACCTATCAAAATCAGGCATTGTGGCCGGTGATATCTGCATATTCAGCCTGGCTGACCGCACTCCAGAGGAGGGTGCTGTAATGCTGATCAGGCTCGAAAAGAATGATCAAG
>NZ_JAGKRI010000062.1:0-34408 GCF_017939255.1 Aeromonas sp. Prich7-2 | reverse complement strand
CCCCCCCCCTCTCCTCTCCCTCCCCTTAACCCGCTTCGGCGGGTTTTTTGTTGTTCAAAAAAAATATCGTTTATTTTAGAGATCGGTGTTGACCAATCGTTCTCTAAAGAATACAGTTTGCACATCGTCCTCTTGAGAGAACGACCAAGACCGATAGCAACAAGGGGCAGCGTGGAAGGCGGCCAATCGTGGTGAAGGTCTTGGGTAATGCCACACGAACGGTGAGAGCCCGGGCCGGAGACGTAACCGGCAACCTCGGAGATTAGGCAAGCGGTATGCCACCTCATTTGGGATGAGGGCTTCACAGGTTCGATCCCTGTATCTCCGACCAAATTTAGACAACCAGCAACAGGACCCAGCCCCAACCAGGGCAGCAGTGAAGCGCCTGACCAGCGCGTAAGAACGACAAAGCCCGCACAAGGCGGGCTTCGAAGGACCGGGTACCACCCGGTCAGTGAAAGCCGAGGGACCAACCCCAGCAATCAGGACCCAGCATGACGAATCAACTGGGAATTAGCGAGGACCAACTCGCCAACAGACGCAAGGATAACATGATGAAAGTCACTATTTCCAGAGCCGCAAAACGCGCCGACCAGATCGTTGCCGCCATCGCCGACCGCCTGAACGGTAACGCCGCCCGCCGCCGGGCCATCAAGCAGCGCCTGCACTTGGCCATGATGGCCACCGAGCGGCACCAGCTCGTCGCAGCCCGCACCGCCAAGTCTGCCAAGGTGCGCACCATGACCGCCATGAAATGCCGCGCCCTACTCCACTGGCGGGCCGAGTTCCACCGCAACGCCATCTGACCCGGGTCTGGCGCTTCCCTCATAGCGCCGTAGCCAAAGCCTCTTTCTCAAGCACCGCAAGGATGCTTTGGCTTCGCTCACGCCAAATTCGGCTGGGCCTGCTCTTTAACAACCTGGAACCGGCTCACAACCACAAATCCCGATGCCGGTAGGGATGCGCCGATACCCCGTTCAATCCGGAAGGCGGTGCGTGAACGTGAATGGTGGCCACTGGCAACAGTGGCCAGCCTGGAGCCCCTTGCATCAGGGGGTTGCAGGCTGACAGCCGCCCCAAACAGATCCATAATACCCCCTTCGAAATAAGGAGGGGTTATGAATCGAGTGGGGGGTTGGTGGCATGCAATGCTGCTCAGTGGATCGTTGATAGCATTTGGTATATCCGCGAAGACTGATGAAGATAACTGGTTCGTTGTAGATACCTGCGATTGGGCTCATGGATTCAATCTTGACCGAGATGGTGGCACCGATAGCCAGATAAGTTTGGTTATATCAGATCAAGGGGTGTTGGCTTTGTCATTGCCGAGCCGGTTTGCCGCTGGTTTCAGAGGTACGGATGGGGCTGTAGATGACATGGTGATTACCATCAACGGTGTGAAGCTCAGGTCTGTAGCTGCTTATGTTAGCGGCAAGAATGAGGGCGTGTTGGTAAAGCCAGTATCAGATGATGGCCAGAACTTTTTATTGAATGCAGTGCATGCCTCAAAGAAAACCGACATTATTTTCCAAGGAAGAACGGCAAGCGCAAAGTTCCCAGAGCTTCAGATCGGCATCGATGCGCTTCGTAAGTGTAAAAAACCTATTTAGCGTATTCACGCAATAACGCTAACAGAGCCCAGCAACTGCTGGGCTTTTTCGTTTTTACAACCACAGGACCCAGACCATGAAAAATCTGACCGAAGCCCAGGTGATGGGCTTTCGCGGCGCGATGGTGCCACCCACCCGCCGCAAGTACCACGTAGACGCCGCCCCATCCGCCGAGCAAAAGCGGATGGCCAAGACGCATTTAATAGGCACCGCGAGTGTGTCTCGGCTTTCTGCAACCTCTTTTTGCCAAAAGAAGCTGCGTTGCACCGTTCTTTCACAACCTGGATCTGGGTAGTCACCGCTCGCAATCTGCTGGCCCGGCAGATCGCCATTACCCCGTCGAACCGGAACATGGCGCGGATAAAGGTGACGGCAGCCACTGGTGACAGTGGCCAGCCTGGAGCCTCTTGCAACAGGGGGTTGCAGGCTGTGGCCTGGTGAGGCGAGGCATGGCAAGGCCGGGTGCGGCTTGGCTGGGCGCGGCGAGGCGTGGCAAGGCAAGGGAGGTGGCGGACCTCGTTAAAAACCGCCCAGCGCCAAGCGCATTCCCTGAGTGTGTTTGGCCCTGCGGCATGGCCTAGTTTGGCCGGGCATGGCTTGGCAGGGCTCGGTTGGGCAAGGGCTCAGACGAGCGTAAAGCCGATTCAATGAGTCGGTTTTGCGACGCGCGAGCGTTAACAACCGTGGCTTGGCAAGGCGCGGCTTGGCCTGGCATGGCAGGGCTTGGCGTGGCAAGGCAAGGGCCCGGAAGGGCACATCAACGAGGACTAAAAGATGGCAACACTGAAACTGACACTGACGGGCACCACCCCGTTACTGATGCACAGCGACCGCTTTAGCGACCCGCTGGATCCGATGACCAAGGCGCACAAGGCATTGACCTCCAAGCGCAAGAAATCCGACACCGACCACGAGGATATCGCCCGCTCCGAACTACTGGGGGCGATCTACTTCAGCAGGGCCAGTGGCATCCACCTGCCGGGCAGCAACCTGAAAGCCTGCCTGACCGAGGCGGCCAAGCTCAACAAGTTGGGTACCGAATTCAAGCGCAGCCTGCTGGTGCTGGAAGATGAGATCACACTGCGCTACGACGGCCCGCAAGACCCGCAGCAACTGGTAGACACGCCGGGCTTCTCGCTGGCCAAAAGCGTCAAGGTGGGGACCGCACGAGTGATGCGCCACCGCCCGCGCTTCCCTGCTGGCTGGCAACTGGTCTTTCACATCGAATTTGACGACACCAGGCTGGATCGCAGCGAACTGCTGACCGTGCTCGGCAACGCCGGTCGCTATGTGGGCGTGGGCGACTGGCGCCCAGCCTGCGGCGGCACTTACGGCCGCTTCAACGTGGAGGTGGCCGGATGACTCAGGAAGAACAACTGACAGCCTGGGATGCTCTCGGGCTCCACTACGGCGATTTCATCAGTCACGCAGACTTGCGCCGCATGCTGGGGTTGGAACGCCCCTTCCCGGAAAAATACCCCAGCATCCCCGAATACGATGCTGCCCGCGACGAGTATGAGTGGCGGGTGCTGCGTAGCGTCAACGAGTTGCGGGAGCTGCTGCTGACCGAGCGCAAGATCTATCTCGACATCAAGCGTGGGCACGGTTACGAGCTGGCTTCCCCGTCCGAACAGATAGCCATTGCCGCCAAGCAGTACACCAAGACGCTGGAACGCGAGACCCGCAAGCTGGTCGAGGTTAGCGTCAACGTCAATCTTGATGCGCTGGATACCAGCCAGCGCCACCGCGTCACCCAACAGCAGGATCGCGTCGCCGCCCTGGCTGACTTTATGGGGCGCGGCAAACAGCTGACCATCAGCGTGACCAGCGACTAACCAACCACCACAGGACCCAGACCATGAAACCACTGACCGTCGCCCAGGTAATGGGCTTTCGCGGCGCAATGGTGCCACCCACCCGCCGCAAGTACCACGTAGACGCCGCCCCATCCGCCGAGCAAAAGCGGATGGCCAAGACCAAGGCCGCCACCCGCCGCGCCATCGAGGAGTATCACGAACGGCGCACCCTGCGACTGGAAATGGAGATGTAGCCATGACCAACGAAACCGCCCTGCTTGCCCTGCTGGAGAGCCGCGAGGCCGAGGCCAACGCCAAGGCCGAGTGGATCGCCGAGTGGTGTGACGCCAACCGCCCTCTGCTGCTGGCTGGCCAGCTCGAAACTGACTTATCGACCCTGCTGCGCGAGGTGAACCACGACCAGGACCTGCAGCTCAACCAGGCGATGTTACTGCTGATGACCGAGGTCGAGCCCGCCCCGTTGATGCAGCTCACCAAGCAGTTGATGGACGCTGCCCTGGCCGCCATGGCCGAGGAAGCATGGGGTTGTCACACCGCCGACCTGCAAACCGCCATGAGCGAGGAGCAGTTTGAGCGGTATCAGCACAGGAGCGCAGCATGAGTAAGCACACACCGGAGCCGTGGGTTATTTGGAATGGAGGGGATGGCATCATGATGTATGGGAGGGAACCAAAGCGAGGCGGGGTAGCGCTGGCAATGTGCTGCAACGAGCTTGTTAGCGGCAGAACAGCAATCGCCAACGCCCGCCGCATCGTGGCATGCGTGAATGCGTGCCGTGGCCTGCCCACTGATGAGTTGGAGCAGAAAGGACTGGTCGCTGCCGTTGGCACCCAGCTGCTGGATGTTGAGCGGCAGCGCGACGAGCTGCTGACTGCGCTGGATGGAGTATTGCAGTGGGTTGCTTATGGTCAACCGGATGATCTCAACCACTTAGACAGGGCTCACGCCGCAATCAGAAATGCCAAAGGCGGTGCCGCATGAATGCCATCGCCGACACCTCCACCGCGCACCCGCTTGGCCGGGTGTTCGGCCTCTCCAACGAGGAGTACCACGCTGGCCCCGGGGTCAGCAAAAGCCAGCTCGACCAGATCGCCGAAAGCCCAGCCACCTATATCTGGGCCAAAAACGCCCCGGTAGATGAGGAGAAGCTCAAGGCCTTCGACATGGGCAGCGCCATCCACTGCCTGCTGCTGGAGCCCGACGAGTTCAAAGACCGCTTCATCATCGCCCCACCGTTCAACCGCCGCACCAACGCCGGCAAGGCAGAAGAGGCTGAGTTCCTAGCCAGCTGCGCAGAGCTGGGCAAGACGGTGATGGATGCCGAGGAGGGACGCAAGCTCTACCTGATGCGCGACAGCGTGATGGCCCACCCGGACGCACGCTGGCTGCTGGAGCAGGAAGGGCACAGCGAGGCCTCCTTCTACTGGATTGACCCCCAGACCCAGGAGCTGTGCCGGATCCGCCCCGACCGCCACCTGAGCAATCACCCCATCATGATCGACGTGAAGTCGGTGGACGATATGGGGCGCTTCGAGCGCCATGTCGAGGACTTCCGCTACCACGTGCAGGATGCCATGTACTCCGAAGGCTTCCACCGGGTGATGGGCGAGGAGCCGGAATTCGTCTTTCTGGCTGTCAGCACCAGCGTGAACTGTGGCCGCTACCCGGTGCGGGTGCGCCCCCTGACGGATGACTGGAAGGATGCGGGCAAGGACCTGTTCCGCCGCGACCTCCATCGCTTCCACGACTGCCGGGTCAACAACGACTGGCACGACTTCAAACCCCTCCAGCGCCCAGCCTGGGCGACAAGGAAAGCAGCATGAGCAGCATCACCAGCCTCAAACAGCAGGCGGCCGATAACTTCGCCGCCCAGTTCCCCATTCTTGTCCAGCGAGGCATCGACGAGCCGACCTGGAACGCCCTGTGCAACACCATCTACCCGGGTGCCAACCCCGATTCGGTGGTCATGGCCATCGACTACTGCAAGGCTCGCGGCCTGGACATTCTGCTCAAGCCGGTCCACCTCGTCCCCATGCAGGTAACCGATGCCCGCAGCAAAGAGAAGGTCTGGCGGGATGTGCCGATGCCCGGGATCGGCATGTACCGGATCCAGGCCGATCGCTCCGGCAACTACGCGGGGGCCGATGAACCCGTGTTCGGGCCGGATGTCACCGAGGAGTTTCAAGACCCCTACAACCAGAGTGTCAACATCAAGGTCACCTACCCGCAATGGTGCAAGTACACCGTCTTCAAGATGGTCAATGGCCAGCGGGTGGCCTTCCACGCCCTGGAGCGCTGGAAGGAGAACTACGCCACCCAGAGCGGCAAGACCGAGTGCCCCAACGCCATGTGGCGCAAGCGGCCCTATGCCCAGCTCGCCAAGTGCACCGAGGCGCAGGCGCTGCGCAAGGCCTGGCCGGAGATCGGAAGCGAGCCCACCGCCGAGGAGATGGAAGGGAAGGAGATCATCATCAACGAGATCCCAGGCAACCAGCCACAGCAGACTTCCCCAGCGAAGAGCCGCGCCCTGGATGCCATCCGCGGCCAGAGCACCGAACCGGTCACCCTGGAGCATGAGCAGATGGCCGAACCCGCCCAGGCGGACCACGCCAACGCCTACGCCGACCACTGCGCCGCCATCGAGGGGGCATGTGATACCACCGAATGGCAGCAGGCCTACACCACCGCTTGGACCTGGGCCAGCGAAACCGGCGACAAGGAGATCGAGAAAGGTATCAAGCAGATCGCCGGCGAGCGCAAGAAACAGCTCAGCGCCCAGCAATAACCCACAAGGCCCGCTCACTGCGGGCCTTTTCAATCCTAAGGACCCGTCATGACCGAACAAGCCAAGACCGACAACACCCAGGCCCAACTGGTTGTCATCGAACCCACTACCGCCGTCGCCCTGTTCACCGAGGGCCAGGGCGTGGCTGAACTGCTGGCCGACATTCGCCAGAAGGCAACCAGCCTGGTGCCCGACATCACCACCGCCAAGGGCCGCAAGGAGATCGCCAGCGTCGCCCATTCTGTCGCCCGCACCAAGACCTACCTGGACGGGCTCGGCAAGGAGCAAACTGACAAGTTCAAGGAGATCCCCAAGCGCATCGACGCCAACCGCAAGCAGATCCGCGACACCCTGGACGCCCTGAAAGACGAGGTGCGCGCCCCGCTCACCCAGTACGAAGCGGCAGAGGAAGCCCGAGTGGCAGCACTGCAATCCCGACTGGCCCGCCTCAATGAACTGGGATCCTCTGCCAGTATCGAGATCGCCGCCGCCGACCTGCAGGTCATGCTGCAGGAGGTCGAGCAGAACGCCATGGACGACTCCTGGCAAGAGCTGCTGCCCCAGGCGACCGTCGCCAAGGAGCTGGCAACCAAGCGCCTCGGCGAGGCCCTGGCAGCCCGCCAGAAGTACGAAGCGGAGCAGGCAGAGCTGGAGCAGCTGCGCCAGAAGCAGGCCGAACAGGATCGCATCGACCGCGAGCGCCTGATAGCCGAGCAGGCGGCGGAGCAAGCCCGCCGGGAGGAAGAGAATCGCCAGCGCCTGGAGCGTGAAGCCGCCCAGCACCGCGAGCAAGAGGCCCAACGCCAAGCCCTGGTGGCACAGCAGGCTGCAGAGCAGGCCCGGCGTGATTCCGAAGCCGCCGAGCTGGCCCGCAAGCAGGCCGAAGCCAACGCTGCTCGCCAGGCGGAAGAGGCCGCCGCTCGCGCTGCTGAGCAAGAGCGTCAGCGCATCGAGCAGGAGCAGGCACGCAAGCAGCAGGAAGACGAGCGTCGCGCCGCCGACATGGAGCACCGCCGCACCGTCAACAACGCCATCCTGATGGACCTGATGGGCCTAGGGATCGATGAGGGGAAAGCCATCAACCTCATCAAGCACATCGCCAGCAACAAGATCGACCATCTGACCATCAACTACTGATCACCCGCCCCGCCGCCAACGGGGCCCTTGCACTCCCAGAGGACCAACCATGACCACGATGAACCCCAGCGAGGCGACCAGTCTCGCCCTGAACACCCTCACCAGCCAGATCCGCAACATCCTGCTGATGCCGGACGGCCCGGCCAAGGCCGCCATTGGCAGCTTTGAAACCCTGCTCACTGCCAACCTGACCATGATCAGCGAGGCGGCCAACGCCCACATCGACGAGTTCAACACCCTGATCGGCGAGCTGGAAGGCCGGGATGGCGAGCTGCTCACCCAGGCTGCCCTGGTCAGCCAGCTGCGCCAGCAGGTAGCCGAAGCCGAGCAGCGCATTGCAGCAGCACGGCAAGAAGGCGCCGCCGAGCTGGAGGCCATGGCAGACGAGCTCTACAAGACCCAGCGCATCCTGAACGATGTCCAGACCAAGTACGGCGCCCTGCAGTACGCCACCCGCCAGCTCGAGCGTCAACTGGCCGACCTCAACGCCATGGATCCGGCAGGCATGAAACGCCGCATCAAGGAGAAGAACGAGCTGCTGGAGGAGCAGCGCACTGCGATCGCCAAGCACAAGAGCAACGAAGCCTCCTACCGTGCGGAAGTGTTAAAGCTGGGGCGCCGTATCAGTGAGCTGCTGAGCGCCATCAACGAGCAGGATCGTGAGCTGGAACGCCGTCACACCATCATCATGGAGCTGGAGAGCGCCCGAGCCGCTAAGCTTATCTGGCACAAACACCTCGGCAAAACCTACAAGGGTGAGGATGGCACGCTCTGGGACGTATACATGGTGGATCATGGCCTGAAATCAAACCTCCCCTACCTCATCAACGACCTCAGCTGGAAGCTGCACGCCATGAAATCCGATGGCTCCGGATGCTCGGTCATGCTGAGCCAGTGGATGAACCCCATCTACCCGGCGCCCTATGGTTCCGGGGCCCCTGATGCCATGACGCAGGACATCTTCGCCTTCATGCAGGAGGCACTGGAGCAGAGTCACCCCCACCTGCAACCCCGCACCGAATGGGCCAAGACAGTCAGCATCCATGAATGCGGCCTACCGCCGCGCACCATCAAGCCGCTGGAAGAGGCCGGGATCGACACCCTCTACAAGGTGATGAGCCACCAGGGGAACAAGCTGGACAAGGTGAAGGGGATCGGCCAGAAGCTGGTCGGCCAGATCGTCTATGCCTGCGAGCTCAAGGTGAAGCTGTGGGAGGAGAAGTTCGCAGCTGGCCAGCACGCTGAGCAGCACAAGGAGGCTGCATGAAGATCGACATCCACAGCACAAACCACAAGTACCGAGTGATCTACGCGGACCCAGCCTGGCAATTCAAATCGAAGAAGTCAGGCGGCTCAATGAAAAGCGGGGCTGCGCAGGTGTACAGCGTCACATCGATAGAGGACATGAAGGCGCTGCCAGTGGCGAGGCTGGCAGACGACAACTGCATGCTGGTCATGTGGTGGGTAGGCAGCATGCCACAAGAGGCCATAGACCTGTGCCAAGCCTGGGGATTCCGGATCATGACCATGACCGGCTTGGTGTGGGAGAAGCGCACCGTAAACGACAACCCCCACTTCGGTATGGGGTGGGCAACCCGGGCCGGTGCGGAGTGCGCCCTGATCGGCATCAAGGGCAAAGTCAGCAACCTGGTAGTAGACAAGGCTGTGCGCTCGGTCATTCGAGCCAAGGTGGGGCGCCACAGCGAAAAGCCGCACGAGTGCCGAGAGGCGATCGAGAAACTGTGCGGTGATGTCCCACGCATCGAGCTCTTTGCCCGCTCTGCAGCCCCAGGCTGGGATTGCTGGGGCAATGAAGCCCCATCACTACCAGAGCAGTCCGCCGCCTGATACCCCCAACCAATCCACCGCCAGCCACACAGAAACGAGTGGATAACTCGAGGCCCCCCATGAAAGCCACGGAAAACCCCTACTGCGGTGCAGTAGTCATCGGGTTGGGCGTCGTCATGCCCCATCCCAAGCAGCCCGGCAAGTTCGTTCTGCCAGGCGGCATCACCTGCGACAGACAAACCGCCGAGGCCGCAGCCAAGAAGATACACGACCTGCAGGCCAAGAAAGCCCGCAACTAACCGACCAAAGGACCCAGACCATGTGGTTTAAAAACCTTCAAGTTTACCGTTTCACCCGCCAGTTCGAGTTGACCGCCGAACATCTGGAAACCCAACTGGAGGCGTGCGCCTTCACCCCCTGCGGCAGCCAGGATATTTCCCGCTTTGGCTGGACCCGACCCTTCGGCAAGCTCGGCCACACCCTGACCCATGCCGCCAACGGCCAGATCCTGCTTTGTGCCCGCCGCGAGGACAAGATCCTGCCGACCGCCGTCATCAAGGAAGCGCTGGCAGAGAAGGTGGAGGCCATCGAGTACGAGCAGGGCCGCGCCCTCAAGAAGAAAGAGAAGGAGGCACTCAAGGAGGAGCTGCTGCACACCCTGCTGCCCCGGGCGTTCAGCCGTACCGCCAACACCTTCGCCTGGATCAACCCGGCCGACGGCCTGCTTATGGTCGATGCCTCCTCCGCCAAGAAGGCGGACGATGTGCTGGCTCTGCTTCGCAAGTCCATTGGCAGCCTGCCGGTGGTGCCGGTGGCGCTCAAGAACCCACCCGAGATCACCATGACCGAGTGGCTGCAAGAGGGAAACCTGCCGGCAGCTTTCACCCTGGAGGATGAATCCGAGCTACGCAGCGCCATGGAGCACGGCGGGATCGCCCGCTTCAAACAGCAAGACCTGATGACCGACGAGGTGAAAAACCACCTCGCCAACGACAAGCTGGTCACCAAGTTGGCCCTGAACTGGGGTGAGCGCCTCAGCTTTGTGCTGGACGATGACCTCTCCATCAAGCGCCTCAAGTTCAGCGAGGACATGCGCGAGCAGAACGACGACATCACCAGTGAAGATCCGGCCGCCCGCCTGGACGCGGACTTCGCCCTGGTGACCGGCGAGCTCTCCCAGTTCATTCCGGCCCTGTTCAATGCCCTGGGTGGTGAGGAGGCGCCGCTATGACCGACATCACCATTACCGACACCAAAGAGGTCTGGGTGGTTTACACCAACACCGACCTCACCGAGGGGCGTGGGCATCAGTACCCGATCCACGTCTGCGGATCAGCATCCACCGCCGCACGCATGGCGACACGCAAGGGCGTCCAGGGGAGCGACGCTCACGTCAGCAAGGAGATCGCCGTGAAGGTGCGAGGCAGTTGGCTGGCGCCGGTGAGCATCATCGAGCCCAACGACGCAGATCGCCGTGCTGATGCGCTCAACGCCGAGCGCCTGCGGGTGATGGACAAGGCCCGGGCTGCCGGCCTGACGGACGACGAAATCAGAATGCTGGGGGATGTATGAGCGAACACACCAAGGGCCTGCTGCGGGTAGGCCACTCGGGGGCGGTTGTGGCAGACCACCCCATCCCCGAAATGAGCGGCAGCGATGCCACCGAATACTACGGCGGTCACTTGGTCGCCGAGTCCGTCACCGCCGCCAATGCCCGGCGGCTGGCCGCCTGCTGGAACCTACTGGACGGCTACGACACCAAGGAGTTGGAGGGCGTGAGCCTGGCCGAGTTTGTGGCCAAGCAGGCTTACCTCAAAGAGATGAACACCCATGACGGGCTCAACATCTCCATGTCAGGCATAGCGCTACAGATGGTGGCGGCATCATTCGCCGGACAGTTCAAGGCCAACGGCGCCACCAACTACCTGGAGCTGAGCGGCAGCCATCCGGAAACAGGCCCCTTCACCATCACCATGCAGCGCACCCATGGCCTCACCCCGGCGCAGAAGCTGGCCGCCATGACCAAGCAGCGGGATGTGCTGCGCGAAGCGCTGAATGGCGTGCTGGGTGTGATGAACAACAGCCAGGGCGTGGCCGGTTGGCACCAGAACGGAGCCATCGCCACCTGGGACGAGCTGCTGCCGGAGGTGGCCACCGCCCTCGAATTTGTGGAAGGAGAGCAATCGTGAAGCACGAACTCAAGATAAAGCCGAATTACCTAGCCGACGCCACCCGGCAATGCGGGGTGATGGCGGAACTGCTGCGAGATATACACGAATACATCGGCGCCTCAATACCGCAGACCATCTCAGAGCACTACCGGGGGTGCGATCTACTTGATCGCATCGACGACCTGCTGGCTGGCCAGTTGCCGGATCCTGCTGTGACAGTAACCGAAACCATCCGCACCGCGCCGGAGCGGATCTGGCTGCAGATTGGAGACCAGAGCCACTACCACAGCGAGCCATTCCCGAGCGATACCAGCGAGGTGAGTTGGTGCGCTGATTCGGTGATTGCCTGCGAGGTGCCGTATGTGCGGGCGGACCTAGCTTGCCAGGCGCCCCTGCGCTCATCCGATCAGCGCTTGCTTGATTGGGCCGTTACGAGTTGGCATGAACAGGTTGCACACCGCCCCATGGAGAACGTTTATCGCAGAACTTTGGATAGCGTATGGCGACAGGTGATCCGTTTTGCTGGCGAAGACCCGCACTCCATTATTGGCCCCTCGCATGATGACCTGCTCTATCCAGAGCAAGTACAGAAAGGAGGTGAGCCGTGCGATTCCGCGAGCCCATCATCCAGCCCGGACTGACCCGCACCGAAGCCGAAGAGACCCGCGCCAGATACCTCCGCATTAACCCCGGCGCCCGGGTCACCATCGACAGCCAACCCGATAACCCCCAGCTCAAGACCCTGATAGCCCACCTCCCCGTCCTGCCGTTCAGGCAAGTCATGGATCCCGGCTTTATCGGGTACCGGGGCTGGCGAGCATAACCAGATCCCCGGCCTGCCCGGGGCTTCCAATTCAAGGACTCACCATGGCGAAAATCTACATAGCCGGGCCTATCTCAGGCCTGCCGAACTTCAACCGCGACGCCTTCAATGCCGAGGCGCACCGCCTGCTTGGCCTGGGCCATGTGGCCCTAAACCCGGCGATCCTGCCGGATGGGCTGGAGCAACACGAATACATGGCCATCTGCATCGAGATGGTTAAGATGGCAGATCAGCTGGTCATGCTGCCTGGCTGGGAGCGCAGCGCCGGCGCCAGAGCAGAGCACGCCCTGGCCATCAAGCTCGGCAAGGCCATAATCCTCCCCGTGCCGCACTTGGCTGACGAGGTGGCGGCATGACCAGACAGCGGGCCGCCGGGCTCGCCATCCTGGCCATTAACATTCTGGCCGTCATTGTGGCGGCCGCACTGATTGGAAGGTGGTAGGCATGAGCGGAAAAGAATATCCACTCGACGTTTACGACGTCAGTTGTGATAGGCAGCGCATTTTCATGTCTCGCGGCCATCACGACATCCATGAGTTTATGAGGGCTGTGCGGGCTGAGGGATATGACTGCTTCCTCTGCGTTCCAGAGTATCGCTGGGTTAAGGTTGTTCCAGACTCGACAGGTGAGCACAGCCACATCTTCGCCTTCGTCAAAGAAGGCACTCGTGGCGCCTTCCCGGCAACCTACTCATGGGAGGCGCACAAAGACGAAACCTACGAGGCAAAACACCCGGCTACATCATCTGCCGCTGATTAACGGCCCTTCCTTCAATCCACCCAGCGCCCCATCCTCTGGGACAGGAGGGCCACGCCATGCAGCAACTTCAACTGACCATCGACCAGGACAGCCAGCTTCTCAACGAGCTGGTCAGCGCCGTGCGCTCCCCCACCCTTTCCCGATCGGCCAAGCTCGCCGAGATCGGCCGCATCCTGGCGCACTTCGACCTGCCCATCGAAGCGCCCCGGGTTGCCGGCCAGCTCTGGAGCGCCACCGAACTGGGCAAGGAGCTGGGGGTCAGCGCCCAGGCCATTGGCCGGCTGGCCAACCAGCACCAACTCAAACGCCCGGCGTTCGGGGAGTACCGCCTTGACCAGGCGGTCAGCAGCAGGAAGCAGGTGGAATGCTTCCTCTACAACCGAGCGGGCCGGGATGAAATCACCAGACTGACGAGGACCAACAACCATGGGAACAGCAGCAGACCCGGCGCAAAGCCACATTCAGGGCCAGCTCATCATAATGAGAATGCCTGACGCCATCCCGCTCAGCACCTACCTGAGCACCATCGAGCTCACCGATAGGGACACCATCAACAAGCGGATCCAACGCGGTATATGGCAGTTGGGGGTTCACATCGTCAACGTGGATGGGGTGAAGGAACGTTGGGTCAACATCGCGGAGGTAACCAAGTGGGCAATGAAAAACAGCTCCCACGCGGCGTAACGGTCCGCGGGGATACGATCAATATCACCTTCACGTTCAAGGGGGTTCGCTGTCGTGAGCCCCTGTCCAACTTGCCGAACACCACCGCCAACGTGCGCTATGCCTCCCGCCTGCTCGGGGAGATCCAGGGCAAGATAGAGCGGGGCCAATTCGCCTACGCCGACTACTTCCCGAAATCCAAGAAGCTGCGGATGTTCGGCGGCGCCTCGATCGCCGCCAAGGTGGCAGACTACCTGGACGAGTACCTGCAGCGATGTGAGCGCCGGGGGCTGAGCCCATCAACAATGGTTGGGTACCGCAAGTGCCACACAGCGCTGGCCGATCTGCACGGGATCACCGTCTCCGAGCTGACACCCGCCCAGGTGAAAAACTGGCTGATCAGGGGAGGCACTACCGCGAAGACGGCCCGCAACCGGCTGTCGTTCCTGCGCAGCGCCATCGACGAGGCGGTCACGGATGGGTTACTGGCATCAAACCCGGTTTCTCTGGTGACCGTTTCCCGATATTTGGACGGGAATTCAGTTCCCGATCAGGGAGCCAAGGACGTGGACCCCTTCACCCCGGAGGAAGTGGCCGCCATCCTCTCCACAGCCCACGGCATCAATGAGCAGTGGGCCAACCTGTTCTCCTTCGCGTTCGCGACCGGGATGCGGCCGTCAGAGCTGTGCGCCCTGCGCTGGGAGGCCATCGACTGGATCGGTAACACCGTGCAGGTATCTCGCGCCAAAGTGGTTGGAGTCATCAAGACCACCAAGACCCGGGCCGGGACTCGCACCATCGAGCTGACCGGCGAGGCGCTGGCGGCACTGACCAGCCAGAAGCGCTTCACCTTCATGCGGGGGGAGTATGTCTTTGACGACCCCAAACTCAACCAGCCCTGGGCCGGGGCCGACGCCATCAGGAAGAAAGCCTGGCTCTACACCCTCAAGCGGTCAGGCGTTCGCTACCGCCACCTCTATCAGACCCGCCACACCTTCGCCACTGCCAACATCAGCCGCGGCTGCAACCTGTTTTGGCTCTCCACCCAGATGGGGCACAAGGGGCCGGAAATGCTGTTTCGGCACTATGGATCCTACCTTGCCGAGTACGACGGCCAGACAGCAAAAGCGCCAATCCTGATCCAAAATCCAACCGGAAAATAAAAAAGCCTTATAGTTCAATTGGTAAAGCTGCACAGTCCGGGGGTTCAAATCCCCCCAGCTCCACCAAATAATGTTCCGAGTAGGAACGAGAAAGACCAGAAACCCGCATAGCATAAGGCTTTGCGGGTTTTTTGTTGTCCGAGATAGTCCAAGGAAGTCGCCTAGAGCCAGCTCAAAGAGTAACATGTGCGGTAACAAGGTTCTGGTAACACCGTTTTGGGTGTTACTGCTGGAGGGGGTAACACCATGAGCAAGGACAAGCTGACCGACTCAAAGTTGAGGACAGCCAAGCCCGAGGGGAAGGAATACAACTTGGGGGATGGTGATGGCCTCTACCTGAGGGTTAAAACGAACGGGGGCAAGCTGTGGCTGTTCAACTACTACCGCCCTGGTGACAAGAGGCGGGCCAACCTCAGTTTCGGCCCCTACCCTGACGTTACCCTCTCCGCCGCCCGAGAACGACGGCGACAAGCCCGCGCCCTGCTGGCCGAAGGTATTGATCCCCAACTCCACCAGCAAGAACAGGTCGCCATTGCCCAAGCCAAGCAAGAGGCCAGCGCCAACACCTTTGAGCGCATGGCCGCCAAGTGGCTGGAGCTGAAACGGCACGACGTGAGCGAAGCCTATGCCGCCGATTCGTGGCGCTCCCTTGAGCTGTATGTGCTGCCTTTCATCGGCTCCATGCCCATCGACCAGATACGCGCCCCCCTGGTGATCGAACTACTGCGCCCTATTGAGGCTGATGGCAAGCTGGAGACAGTGCGCCGCCTCTGTCAGCGTATCAATGAGATCCTCGACTACACGGTTAACCATGGCCTGCTCGATGCCAACCCCTGTTCCGCGATCCGCAAAGTGTTCAAGAAGCCCACCAAGAAACACATGCCCACCCTCAAGCCGGACGAACTGCCTGCGCTGATGGCCGACATTGCCAACGGTCGCCTGGAACATACCACCCGCTGTCAGATTGAATGGAGCCTTCACACGCTGGTGCGCCCCGGTGAATCGGCGGGTACCCGTTGGGACGAGATAGACCTTGAAGCCAAGGTGTGGAACATCCCTGATGATCGCATGAAGATGGATCGCCCCCACCGAGTGCCCCTGACACCACAAGCAATATCTCTGCTGGAACGGATGAGACCTATCAGCGGTCATCGCCCCTTTGTGTTCCCCGGCTACCGCGACCCACTCGGCCATATCAATGATCAAAGCGCCAACGCAGCCCTGAAACGGCTGGGCTACGGCGGACGGCTGGTGGCTCATGGCTTGCGCTCGCTGGGGAGTACCATTCTAAACGAACAAAATTTCAACCCGGACGCCATCGAGGCTGCCCTATCCCACGCCGACGACAACGAGATCCGCCGCGCCTATAACCGTTCCGACTACTTCGAGCAGCGGGTGATCATGATGTGCTGGTGGAGCAACCACATAGAGCAGGCCAGCCAAGGGAATCTCTCTCTGGCGAGCGGCCAACGAGCATTGAAGGTGGTGGGCGACTGACGGCCACCAGCCCCACAAACTGCCGGGCCTAGATCGGCCAATCGAAAAGCGGGGAACCTTGCCCGCCTGACCCGGCAATCTTTTCAAGGTGCGTGAAAGGTAACGCGACAATGAGCAAAGACACCCCATTATTACCGCTGGAGTATTGCCGGATTGATCGAGCCGCCCGCCTATTGGGCTGTGAGGAAGTGGATATTCTTCATTGGGGGGCAACAGCAAAAATATCGCTGAGGATACATGCGGATCATGTGCCACTTGGAACGCCACCAGACAATGAAGAGGTGACATCAAAAAAAGTCGTCATGTATACGGGTGAAAAGCGCTTAGAGGTAGCTAGCGTATTCCGAGGGGGAGGTGTATTTAAGATCAGCAAATACGCATCGGCCTCTTTTGACTCGCTTAGATGTGAGGGGGCTAGCGAGGAATTATTCAGCTTAGGCCGTGCGATTCTCACAGGTCTTTGGCGCGTTCCGCATCAAACTATCGAGAAGATATACCACGGTACTAGCGGGTATATTTTCCCTGTGTACGAGCATTATTGTCGAAGAGGGAGTTGCCAGCCCGAGGGCGTCCGCACTTTCACAGGCTTAGGGTATGGGTGCGAGCAACAGGATTTTGCCAGGGCCAGAAATAACCTAATCGTCATGTCTGACGATCTTGCCTTGCTATACAAGCACATCGCCAGCGGACAGCCTATCCCTGACAAGAAGGGGCAAGCTAGCGCGGATATTGAGGTTGTGGCTAGTGCCGAAGAAATCAAACCTAGAGTGACAGCAAACCAAAGCAAGGCCATCGTTGAGCTGTTGATGGCTCATGGGTTTACGGATAAAGATTTCCAGGGAAGCATTGAAGCTCTCAAACAAAAAATAGCCTGCAAGAAACTTAGTGGAACACTGGCCGACGTAGATAAAAACACCCTGGCAGCCTGGTTAAGGAAAGCTGGTGTCCGACAGTGAGTTTTCAATAGCTCACGTGAATTTTAGATAACTCACCCACTCGAAAACTCCGCCGTGTTTCCATTGCCCCGTCAACAACAACGACCGAGGCAAACCAATATGGAACAACACTATTCCCTTAACTGCCCCACAACGCGCTTTATCCGAGTGCGGGAGGTGATCAAGAAAACCGGCCTGAGCAAATCGAGCGTCTATGACTTGATGGCGCAAGGCCTTTTCCCGCAAACCGTGCGCCTAACTGGGCGCTCAGTGGCATTTATCGAGGCTGAGATTGACGCCTGGATGGCAGCCCGCATCGCTGCTCGCAAAGCGGCATAAGGGGGCAACATGAGCAAAAAAGAAAAGGCCGCACCGCAGAACGGCACGACCAAGCTTGAGCCCGGCCAGCATATCACCAAGCATGAACTGGTCGCCACTCACCTGCTGGAGCAGGGATCCCAGGGGGTCAGCGCCTTGTCTGGCCTAGCGGGTCTCCGTGATCTCAACCTGCGAAACAGCGTCAGCCTGCTGCGCCGAAATCACGGGATAGCCATCACAGATGCGTTCTTTGAGCACCAGCATAGCGGCGGCGGGACGACTCGCTTTAAGCGCTATTGGCTGGCCGACCGCGAGCAAGCCCATAAGCTGGTGGCTCTGATCAACCACTGGCGACGCCAGCGACAGGCTGCCCCACTGGCAGATGACTACGCCGCCATTATGTGCGCTCGCACACCAGAAGCTTCCCCCCTCCCTCCCGCCGCTTAACCCCGAGGTATGCCATGAAAGAACAATATGGGCTCACTGCCCAGGGCGAAGCCTTGCCCAAAATCAGCCAACCGGCCCAGCCATCCCTTGCCAAGTGGTTGCCGCTGACCTCGCAGCATATCGAGGGAAAGGCAGTTCAAACCGTCAACGCCCGCGAGCTTCACTCCTTCCTCAAGGTGGGCCGTGACTTCTCCACCTGGATACAGGATCGCATTGCTGAGTACGGGTTTGTGGAGGGGGTGGATTACGTTTTGATTCACCAAATCCGGGGAACCAAACGAGGGCGCGGAGGTGACCGCCGAAGCAAGGAATACGCTATCCGCCTCGACATGAGCAAAGAGTTGTCGATGGTGGAGCGCAACGACGAGGGCCGCCGCGCCCGCCGGTACTTCATCGACTGTGAGGCACTGCTGATCGCGGTCGCCCCCGAGCTGAACCAAGCGGCGCTAGATCGCTGGCACGGTGAACGGGAGGCGAGCAAGGATTACTGCAAGCTGATGAATGATGCCCTGGAGCGCCACCGCGCAACCCTTGGCAAGGCCACGCTAGGCCACCACTACAGCAACGAGGCTGACTTGCTCAACCGGCTGGTACTGGGGATGGCGGCGGCCAAGTGGGCAACCCTACACGGGGTCAGCGGGCCTATCCGCCAGCACATGAGCGCTTATCAACTGGCGCTGGTGGCCTACCTGGAGCGCAGCAATGCCACCTTGCTCGATGCCGGGATGGACTTTGCCGAGCGCAAAGCGCGGTTGGCCGCGATGCTGGCCGCCAAGATGAAGCGGGAGGGGCTGGTATGATGGATTCGATCCACCGCACAGCGTCAGCATTCCGACGACTACCAATTTTTGCAATTGGCTTGTACGAGGACGCCCGAGGCGGTACGATTCGTGCCGTCGCCACCTTAGACAAGTGGCGGCATGGCTGGCGGATTAGACACCCGCAAGCTGCGACCACACAGAGACAATCAGCCCTCATTTCCCGAGACTTCGGCCACCGCGCCGGGGATCTATCCAGTTTCGGGGCATGGGTCGGGAGCCAAAGAAAACGCCCCGGCTGCGCCTTATCTGTGGGGCGCTGTCTTGCGGCTACCCGATCCGCCTCTGTCAAAATCACAGAGGCACTTCCCATGATCTACACCTTCCTGATCCAGCATTCCCGTACCTGCCGTTTGGCAGACCTGCGCCGTATCCGCATCGTTAGCGCCGTTGCTGACACCGAAGCACAAGCCCGCGCCGCCCTGGCAGGTTTGCCGTTGGTGTTTGTCAGCCGCCGTCCGTCTGGGGAGGTGGCAGCATGAACCAGACCCACTCCCCCCGCCTGGCTGAACTGCTGGCACAACTGGCAACGTTGCTGGAGCAAACAGACCTATGCCCCGTGGAGCGTGCGCAATACAGCGCTTTGCTTGATGCCCTGCGCATTGAGGCGGGGATCTGTCAGGAGGTGGCGGCATGACCTACTTCGCATGGGCTGCGCACGGCAGCGAGCCAGTCTTTGTTGGCCCAATCAACCCGCGAACCGGAAAGCGCTCACAGGCTGGCAGCCTGAGCGCCTTTGACTGGCGGCGTGATCGGGATCGCTTCATTGAGCAGACCAAGGGGGCAGCCGTTGCCGTGACCGCCAAGCAGGCCCGCGAACTGAAAGCCGGATTGGATGAACGGGCTTTCAATGAGCTGGTGGCTGTACTGACTGGGGGTGGCCTATGAGCGAACGACTGACAGATGCCCTTCGCCGCCGCATCTGGCGCGAGCTGTACCGAGTGCCGCTGCGGCTGCCAGTGCTACGGGTGTTGTTTCAACGACTGATGAAGGCCCAACGGCCACACCATCACAATGCAACAGGGGGTTGCAATGAGTGAAATCGACAAGCTGGTGTCGTCGATGGCGCGGGCATATCTGGCGGAGCGTGGCGATAGCTTCACGCATCTGGGGGTTCAACTGCCGCTGAATCAGGAGGTGCTGACCATGGCGATTCAGAACAACATCGTGGGCGCTCATCTGGAACACGCTGGCGGCAAACAGGGGCGAGAGGATGCCTTGCTGATGCTGCGTCACATGGTGGCCGGGGAGACGCTCACCCCGTTGGGTGCCTTGGTAATGGATCAGATGTTTTGCGCCCTCTGCGCCGATGTGCGGCAGATGCTGAATGAGGGCAAAGACTTCATGGATGGGCTGGCGCGAGAGCATAGGGAGTCACTGCAATGAGCAAGACAACAACGCAGAAAGGGGCCATCGAAATGACGGTGGCCGAGCTTGCCCAGCGTGTGGCAGATCGCTACCGCGCCGCTTTTGGGGAAACCTTCCGGGATCGCGGGGAGGTGTTGCGACTGAACACGCCAGCATTCCCCGCCGCTATCACCGTGTTTGTGTGTGGAGAGGACGACGACGCACACACGGCCACCCTCATGTTGCAGGCGATGCTAGCAAGGGATGGGGACGGCCTAAGCAACTTCGGGGTGAGGTTCATTGAGGCTCTGCTCTTTTGGCTGGCCGATCAGGTTTATCAGGCAAAGGCCGGGGCCACCAATCCGCCGCCCCAATCGGCGCAACTGCTACGGATGGAGGATTACCGAGCATGAAAGCAACAACACCGGGGGCAATGAGCCCCCGCCTTGTTAGTGATGTAGCAAGGGTCGCTTGTGGTCACTGGCCCGATCTGCTCGCTGCTGTCGGTATCGACATCCCACGCCGTGGCAAGCATGGCCCCTGTCCTGCCTGTGGTGGGCGTGACCGGTTCCGGCTCGATGACAGGGCGGGCCGTGGCACTTGGATTTGCAACCAGTGTGGTAGCGGGGATGGGCTGGATCTGGTGTGTCGGGTGACCGGCAAGCTGCCCAAGGAGGCCGCCGAACTGCTCGCCCCGCTGGTGGGGTTATCTGCCGGTGGGCTTGACCCTGCCGAGAGGGAGCGCATCCAGCGCCAGCAACAGGCCAAGACCGAGCAGGAGCGCCAGCGAGCCGAGCAACAGCGCCAGAAGGCCGCCAGACGCGCCGCTGACATCATGGCGGACACCGGGCAGGGGGAGAGCCCCTATCTTGAGCGTAAGGGCTTTGGTTCGCACCTGAGCGCAGTGAATCGAACCCTGATCCGCGAGGGGGGCGAGAACTTCCATGCCGGGTCGCTGGTGGTCGCGCTGACCGACGAGGGGGGCGAACTGGTGAACGTTCAACTTATCCGGGCTGATGGCACCAAGCGTTATCTTGCTGGTGGGCAGAAGGCAGAAGCCTATCACCGGATTGATGGCGGGGAGCTGGTGGCTATCTGCGAGGGGTACGCCACAGGCCTGAGCATTCACCAAGCCACTGGGGCGGGCCTCTATTGCGCGATGGATTGCGGCAACTTGGCGGCGGTGGCCCAGATTGCCCGCAGCCAGCACCCAAAGGCCCGGATCCTGCTGTGTGGCGACAATGACGAACACACCCAAGGCAACCCCGGCAAGACCAAGGCCGAGCAAGCAGCCGCTGCCATAGGCGGGCTGGTAGCTTTGCCACCGATTGCCGGTGACTGGAACGACTACCACCAAGCCCACGGGCTGACCGCAACCAAAGAGGCCATCATGAGCGCCAGCACTGCCCCCGTTATCGACCACCCGCCGAGTGAGATGGGTACTCGCTGCCTGAGTACCCATGGCGGAATTGCCCGAACACTGGGTGAAAACACCTGGAATCAAGGCGAAATCACCCAACAAGACCAAGACGCCAGCCAGGATGAAGGGGCTCCCTGGCAGGCCGAAGTGATCCCGCTCCAACCAGAACATGAGTCGCCAGCACCAATGATCGACAAAATGAGCGCCAGCCAACGGGCAACCCTGCTGATCGAGCGGCTGGGTGAGGTGGCTATCAATATGGAGGCGGAACGGGTCTACCACTACAGCGGAAGCCTGTGGGAGCCGCTGACAGATAATGAGCTGCGCCGCGAGATGGCGGCCATCTTCACCGAGCATAGCGCCCCGTTCAGTGATAAGGGTGTCGGCGCTGCCGTCTCAACCATGAAGCTAATGATCCCGGCGCTAGGGCAGCCTGCCGCCGACCTGATCGGCTTTGCCAATGGGGTCTATGACATGGCCGCCCGCCGATTCCGGCCCCACTCGCCATCCGATGGCCTGCTGAATCACAATGGAATCAACTATGCCCAGCCACTCCATGGTGAATGTATCGAGCACCACGCACCCAGCTTTACCAAGTGGCTTAACCACGCCGCAGAGGGAGATGCTGGCAAGATGGAGCGCATCAAGGCCGCCCTGTTTATGGTTCTGGCAAACCGCTATGACTGGCAGTTGTTCCTTGAAGTGACTGGCGAGGGTGGCAGCGGTAAGAGCGTGTTCGCCAATATCGCCGCGATGTTGGCAGGTGGGCCGCGCAATACAGGTTCCGGCAATATGGCCGCTTTGGATTACGCTAGGGGCCGCGCTCAGTTTGTGGATAAGCGGCTCATCCTGCTGCCAGACCAACCCAAGTACATAGGCGATGGCAGTGGCATCAAGGCGATCACTGGCGGGGACATGGTCGAGATTGACGGGAAGTACGAGAAACAGTTTGCCGCTGTGCTGCGTGCGGTAGTCCTGGCGACCAATAATGAGCCGATGGTGATCACCGAGCGTAATGGGGGAGTATCACGCCGAAGGGTGATTTTCACCTTTAACCAAGTGGTGACAGAGGCTGACAAAGATCCGCTACTGGGGGAGAAGATAGCCGCCGAGCTGCCAGTGGTGATCCGCCACTTGCTGACCCTCTTCGCCGACCCGGAGCGAGCCCGCATCCGATTGTTGGAGCAACGCTGCTCTGATGACGCCTTGGCCATCAAGCGGGCGACAGATCCGGTGATCGACCTGTGCGCCATGCTGACCTTCATGGACAAACCGGAGGGGCTATTCATGGGCGGCAACCCCAGTGTGAAACAGGAGCCCCGGCGTTACCTCTATCACCTATATCTGGCCTATCTTGACTACCACGGCTTGGGCCGCCCGCTGTCAGTCCAGAAATTCAGCCAGGCGGTAAAGAGCGCCACCAAAGAGTTCGGGCGGGAGTACATCACGCGCAAAGTGAAGGGGTATGCCCAAACCAATGCCGCACCGACTGATGCCGCTGAGGTGTTCATGCCTCAGGCTGCCCATGTTGATGAAGGATGATGCCAACCAGAATTAACTCCAGGAGACGCTCGGTGCGGCTCCTTTTTTTATCCCTTTTCCCAACACGTAGGACTTTTTGAAAAGTCTCTCTACCTTGTCTACCCAATGGCCTCAAAGCCTTGCTACATAAGGGATAGAGAGGGGTAGACAGTAATTATTTACTCTCTACCCACAGTCTACCTAGTCTACCTTTTTGAGTTGTTTCATCTTTGTTAGTGGTCTGATGAGTTGTCATCAATAAAGGGGGAGAGAGCAGGGTGATTAGGTAGGGAGTGGGTAGAGAATCAAAAGGCACTGCCTACCCGCTCAAAGCCTTGCTGTTACTGGGTTTCACTGTTTGGGTAGAGAGGTAGACAATAACCCACTAAAACTTTTCACCGGGGGGGGTACACCAGTGAAAGCGCCATAAATTGTTTCGTAAATGTAATGCCTTAACTAGCGCAACAGGGGGTTGCATGAGATTGACCAACGAACAACGCGAGCAGGTGATCACCCTACGCCGCAAACATTCACTTAGCGAGGTGGCTTTTCTGGCTGGCCTCTCTTTGGGGACGGTGAAAGCCATCATCAGCCGGTCGGGCCTCTTCACCGACAACCCGAGACACCGGGCCATGTTCACCCTGCCTCCACGGCCAAGCAGCAGGGAGACCTTGCCGACGGTTCCGGAGCTGCCACCCCAGAGGGTGGTGACCGGTGACAAGGAGATCGATGCCCTGCTCTGGCTACGCCAGGTGATTGTCAGCTAACCTCGCAGGCAATTCCTGAGTGCCATATCGTCCCAAGGCGTTTCAATTCGTATCCTTAATGAGTCCAAGATCAACCAAATCTGGCTGATTCTATGAGATGATATTGGCAATACTGTTGTATTCAGACATTGCCGAATGACCGACCCAATCCCCAGTTATGAACGCATGATGCCTATCGTGCTCGCAGCACTTCAAGATGATGCCTCGCACTCATTACGCCAGGTGTATGACGCTGTCTGCGCACATTACGCTTTTACACCTGAACAACTCAGCCAAACCCTGCCAAGCGGCCGTCAGACCACGGTGAGATCACGGGTTGGTTGGGCGAAGACATATTTGGTGAAAGCCGGGCTAATCGCCCAACCTAAGCGTGGCATCTGCTTGATCACTGCTCGCGGAAAGGCCGCATTGGCTTCTGGTCAACCAATCGATAATCGCTATCTTGCCCAGTTCGGCGAGTTTGTCGCATTCTCGCTGGCCTCCAGTGAAAGCAGTGCAACCCCACTTGCAGTTGCCCAACAGCCCTCAATTCCATCACAGCAAACCCCCCAAGAGCAGATTGAACAGGCGCTTGCCGCCCTCAACAACTCCCTGGCTGATGAATTGCTGGGTGAAATACTAGCCCTCTCCCCCCGTTTCTTTGAACAGCTGGTCGTGGACCTTATGGTAGCCATGGGTTACGGCGGTAGCGGGCAAGAGGCAGGACAGACCACCCGTTACAGCAGCGATGGCGGGATCGATGGCATCATCAAGGAAGACAAGCTAGGGCTCGACTCTATCTACTTGCAAGCCAAGCGCTACACCGACAAGACGGTGGGCCGCCCCGAGATCCAGGCCTTCGCTGGGGCACTCGATCTACACCGCGCTCGCAAGGGCGTTTTTATTACTACCTCCGGATTTAGCCGTGAGGCCCAGGAGTATGTGGGACTGATTGAGAAACGCATCGTGCTTATCGATGGCGCCCGTCTTACCGCATTGATGATTGAACACAATGTGGGTGTATCCACCCGCCAGGTCTTCGCCATCAAGGCGCTGGATTCCGATTATTTTTCTGAAGACTGAGAGAACGCATTTACATGGCCGCTAAACCTGCGAAAAAAATGCCCGCCAAGAAAGCCAGCAAAGGCTTTGAAGAGACCCTCTGGGATACCGCTAACCAGCTGCGTGGCAGCGTGGAATCTTCCGAATATAAGCACGTGGTGCTGAGCCTGGTGTTCCTGAAGTTCATTAGCGACAAGTTCGAGGCTAAGCGCCAGCAACTGATCGCGAGCGGCCAGGAAGCCTTTGCCGATATGGATGTCTTCTACCAGCAAGACAACGTCTTCTTCCTGCCGGAGGAGGCTCGTTGGTCCTATGTGAAAGCCCGCGCCAAGCAGGATGATGTCGCCGTCATCATCGACACGGCCCTTTCTACTATCGAGAAGAGCAACAAGGCACTGACCGGTGCGCTGCCGGATAACTACTTCTCCCGACTGCAGCTTGATACGACAAGGCTTGCTTCCCTGATCGACAGCATCGAGAACATCGACACCCTCGCCACCGAGTGCGACCTGACCGAAGAAGACCTGGTGGGCCGGGTCTACGAGTATTTTCTTGGCAGGTTTGCCGCCAGTGAAGGCAAGGGTGGCGGCGAATTCTATACCCCCAAGGCCGTGGTCACCCTGCTGGCCGAGATGCTCGAACCCTATCAGGGCAAGATCTATGACCCTTGCTGCGGCTCGGGCGGCATGTTTGTCCAGTCCCTCAAGTTTGTTGAAAGCCATCAGGGCAAGAGCAAGGATATCGCCATCTATGGGCAGGAGCTGACCAGCACCACCTACAAGCTGGCCAAGATGAACCTGGCGGTGCGTGGCCTCACCGGCAATCTAGGGGAACGCCCGGCCGATACCTTCTTTGCCGACCAGCACCCGGACCTCAAGGCCGACTACATCATGGCCAACCCGCCCTTCAATCTGAAGGAGTGGCGCAACGAGGCGGAGCTCACCAACGACCCGCGCTTTGCTGGCTTCCGTACCCCGCCCACGGGTAATGCCAACTACGCCTGGATCCTCCATATGCTCTCCAAGCTCTCGGAGGATGGCATCGCGGGCTTTGTGTTGGCCAACGGCTCCATGAGCTCCAACAGCAGCGGCGAAGGGGAGATCCGCCAGAAGCTGATAGAAGATGACCGCATCGAATGCATGATCGCCTTGCCAGGGCAGTTATTCTTCACCACCCAGATCCCGGTCTGCCTGTGGTTTATCAGCAAGAGCAAGCAAGCAAGCCTCAAGCACGGCTATCGAGATCGCCGTGGCGAGACCCTGTTTATCGATGCCCGCAACCTGGGCACCATGATCAGCCGCACCCAGAAAGAGCTGACCTCGGCCGATATCGCCACCATCAGCGACACCTTCCACGCCTGGCGCAGCGACGAGGGTGAGCTCAAACGCCGCATTGAGGCGAAGGAGATCGGTATCGAGCAGTATCAAGACCTAGCTGGCTTCTGCAAGGTGGCGACTCTCGAAGAGATGAAGGCCAACGACTATGTGCTGACCCCGGGCCGCTATGTGGGCGCCGCCGATATTGAAGATGATGGCATCCCCTTTGAAACCAAGATGCAGGAGCTCACTCAGACTCTCTATCGTCAGCTGGATGAAGCCACCAAGCTGGATCTAGCGATCCGTGCCAATATGGAGGCGCTGGGTTATGGGTCTTGAATTGATTACTTATAGCATTAGCGATATTGGGAAAGTAATAACAGGTAAAACTCCACCTGCTAGTGTTAAAAGCGCTTATTCAGCACTTGATGGTGTTCCGTTTGTAACACCTAAAGATATGGATGGCAGACGGTGGATAGAAAATACTGAGCGTTATCTTACATCTGATGGTGTGGCTGCAGTAAAACGAAATCTAGTCCCAGCCATGAGCGTTGCTGTATCTTGCATCGGCTCAGATATGGGGAAGGCAATATTATTAAAAAAAGAGTCCGTTACCAATCAACAAATAAACAGCATTATCATAGATGTTAAAAGGTTTAACCCCAAATACATATACTATGTGTTATCAACAAAACAACAGTATTTAAAGGATGTTGCGGGAGGAAGTGCAACGCCAATCCTCAATAAAACTGATTTTGGAAAAATCACTTTTCAAGCACCTTCAAAATACTATCAAGACCTAATTGTAGAATATTTAGATTGTTTAGATTCAAAACGCGAGCTCAACCGCCAAGTCAATCAAACCCTGGAGCAGATGGCGCAGGCGCTATTTAAGTCGTGGTTTGTGGACTTCGATCCCGTGGTCGATAACGCACTGGATGCGGGCTTCTTCGATCAGGGGCTGGAACTTCCCGACGAGCTGCTGTACCGTGCCGAGGCCCGCGATACGGTGCGTAAACACAATGATTTCAAGCCCCTGCCAGAGGAGATCCGCCAACTCTTTCCTGCCGCCTTTGAAGAGTGTTCCGAGCCTTCCCTCGGCCTCGGCGGCTGGGTGCCGCAGGGGTGGGTAGTATCGACTACGGGCGATGAATTTACAGTTCAAGGCGGCTCTACCCCGAGCACTACAAATCCTGAATTCTGGGAAGGGGGGCATATTCATTGGACCTCTCCTAAAGATCTATCTGGTAGCACTGAGAAGGTAATGCTCGATACTGAGCGAAAAATCACTGATGCTGGGCTGAATAAAATAACCTCTGGATTATTACCCACGGAGACGGTTTTGATGTCTTCACGTGCTCCCATTGGTTATCTTGCCCTGACAAAAATCCCTGTTGCTATTAATCAGGGCTATATCGCCATTCCTGTAACCAAAAGACTATCTCAGGAGTATGTCCTTTATTGGTTGAACTCATCCATAGATGAAATTAAAGGGATTGCTGGTGGGACTACTTTTGCTGAAATCAGCAAAAAGACGTTTAAGAGCATCTCGCTTGTCATCCCAAATGCAAAGGTCGTCGACGCATTCACGGTTACCACTAAAAGCTATCTTAATAAAATGGCACTAAACGCTGCAGAACGATCAGCATTAGAGAAGCTCCGGGACACCCTGCTGCCGAAACTGATTTCCGGCGAGCTGCGCCTTGACGATATTGAAGCCGATATTGCCGAAGAGGGCGCTGCATAAGTCATCTGATCGCCGCCCGCTCACTGCTGGGCGGCAGTCTGGCTGCACCGACCGACCACCACAACCAGAACAAGAAGCCACCGCCATGAGCCATATTTTCACCGAAGCAAAACTGGAACAGGCCATTATCTCTCTGCTGGGGCAGCATCTTACCCCGGCTGGTCAACCCTGCTACCCGCACTATGTCGGCAGCGATGTGCCATGCAAGAACAAGAGCGAGGTGCTGATCGCCGATGACCTGCGCCAGTACCTTGCTCACCAGTACCAGGCCGAGGGGATCACCGAGGGGGAAATTGCGACCATTCTGCACCAGTTGCAGACCCTGCCCGCCAGTGACCTGTACCAGAGCAATAAAACCTTCTGCCACTGGCTCAGCAATGGCTTCTTGCTCAAGCGCGAGGACCGCAATCAGAAAGACCTCTATATCGAGCTGATGGATACCCGCACCTTGCCAAGCCAGTTGGCCAGGTTGTTTGCGGGGGAAGAAGTTGAGGCCGAGGCGGATAACAATATCTACCGGTTGGTCAACCAGCTGGAGATAGAAGGCCAGACTCGCGATGGTGGGCTGCAGTTGCGCATTCCCGATGGCATCTTGTACGTCAACGGCTTGCCGCTGGTGGTGTTCGAGTTCAAGTCAGCGGTGCGGGAAGAGGAGGCCACAATCCATGATGCCTGGCGCCAGCTCTGTGTGCGCTATCGACGGGACATCCCCAAGCTGTTTGTCTATAACGCCCTCTGTATCCTCAGCGATGGGGTGAACAACAAGCTGGGCAACCTGTTTGCCCCCTACGAGTTCTATTACGCTTGGCGCAAGGTGACGGGTAACGAGTCCACCGAACAAGATGGCATCAATGGCCTTTACACCCTGATCCAGGGGCTGTTCCACCCGGTCCGCCTGCTGGATGTGCTAAAGAACTTTGTCTTCTTCCCCGACACCAGCAAGCATGAAGTGAAAGTCTGCTGCCGTTACCCGCAGTATTACGCTGCCCGCAAGCTCTACTACAACATCAAGAAAGAGCGTAAGCAGATAACAGCCAGCGGTGAGAATATCGGTGGTAGCGGTAAAGGGGGTACCTACTTTGGCGCCACTGGCTGCGGCAAGAGCTACACCATGCAGTTCCTTGCTCGCCTGCTGATGAAGAGCGTCGATTTCGCCAGCCCGACCATCATCCTCATTACCGACCGTACCGATCTCGATGAGCAGCTCGCCAAGCAGTTCTGCAATGCAACAGCTTTTATCGGCGACGCGGTGATTGAGCCGGTCACCAGTCGCCAGGACCTGCGGGACAAGCTGGCCGGTCGTGCCAGTGGTGGGGTCTTCCTCACCACCATTCACAAGTTCACCGAAGATATCCAGCTACTGTCCGATCGTAACAACATCATCTGTATCTCCGATGAGGCGCACCGCAGCCAAATCAACCTCGACTTGAAGCTCAGCATCGATGCCGAAAGTGGCACGGTGAAGAAGACCTACGGCTTTGCCAAATACCTGCATGACTCACTGCCCAACGCCACCTATGTGGGCTTTACCGGTACTCCCATCGACGCCACCCTGGACGTGTTCGGCCAGACCATCGACAGCTACACCATGACCGAGTCGGTTAACGACGAGATCACGGTGCGGATTGTTTATGAGGGGCGTGCGGCCAAGGTGATACTCGATAACAGCAAACTCGAGGCGATCGAGCAGTATTACCAGGAGTGTGAAGCGCAGGGGGCCAGCGAGTATCAGATCGAGGAGAGCAAGAAGGCCACGGCCAACATGAACTCCATCCTGGGTGACCCGGATCGTATTGCCGCGCTGGCCAAGGATTTTGCCCAGCATTATGACAAGCGGGTTGCGGAAGGCTCGACAGTCAAAGGCAAGGCGATGTTTGTCTGTGCCAGCCGCGAGATCGCCTACGACTTCTACCAGAGTCTCAAGCTGCAGCGGCCCGAGTGGTTTGAGGCAAAGCAAGCTAGCGATGGCATCTCGCTGACCGAGCAAGAACTCAAGGAGCTGTGGAGCCTTCCCATGGTCAATATGGTGATGACTCGCGGCCAAGATGATGAGCAAGCCATGTATGACCTGCTCGGTACCAAGGAGTACCGCCGGGAGCTGGACAAGCAGTTCAAAAACCCCAAATCCAACTTCAAGATCGCCATCGTGGTGGACATGTGGCTCACCGGCTTTGATGTGCCCGAGCTCGATACCATCTACATCGACAAGCCGCTGCAAAAGCACAACCTGATCCAGACCATCTCCCGGGTTAACCGGCGCTTTGAAGGTAAGGAGAAGGGGCTGGTGGTCGATTACATCGGCATCAAAAGCCGGATGAATATGGCGCTGGCCATGTACTCGAAAGCGGACAAGTCCAACTTTGAAGATGTTCAGCAGTCGCTGATTGAGGTGCGCAATCACCTGCATCTGCTTGGCCAGGTGTTCCACACCTTCGACAGCCGTGATTACTTCTCAGGGACCCCTACCCTGCAGCTCGAATGCCTCAACCGCGCCGCCGAGTTTGCCCTGCAAACCAAGAAGGTTGAGCTTCGCTTTATGGGGCTGGTGAAGCGCCTCAAGGCCGCCTATGACGTTTGCGTAGGTAGTGAGGAGATAACCCAGGAGGAGCGCGAGCAGATCCACTTCTATCTGGCTGTGCGCTCCATCGTCTACAAGCTCACCAAGGGCGATGCGCCGGACACCGCGCAGATGAACCAGAAGGTGCGCGAGATGATAGCCGAGGCGCTCAGGGCTGACGGGGTGGAGGAGATCTTTACCCTGGGTGAGGACAAAGCCGAAACCATCGACATCTTCGATGACGAGTACATGGAACGCATCAACAAGATCAAACTACCCAACACCCGGATGCAACTGCTACAGAAGATGCTGGCCAAGGCCATCAGTGACTTTAAGAAGGTGAACCAGCTGCAGGGGATCGATTTCTCCAAGCGCTTCCAAGCACTGGTGGAACAGTACAACCAGCGTAAAGAGAACGATGTGCTCAACGGTGAGGAGTTCGATACCTTCACTCAGCAGATGGCTGACATGATCTACGACATCAAGACCGAGATGATGTCATTCACTGAGCTGGGCATCGACATGGAGGAAAAGGCGTTTCTCGATATCCTGGATCACATGTGCGTGAAATACGACTTCACCTACGACGAGGAGAAGATGCTCGAGCTGGCCAAGGAGATGAAGGTGATTGTCGATGACAGCGCCCAGTACCCCGACTGGAGCAACCGAGACGACATCAAGGCCAAGCTGAAAGTGGACCTTATCCTGCTGCTACACCGCTACGGCTTCCCCCCGGTGGCCAACGATGAGGTCTACAAGAACGTGCTGGAGCAGGCGGAGAACTTCAAGAAATACCAGAGCTGAGTGGCTGCATTGGCACAAGTGCCAGAGGGTGATGGTGTCACTCTCCTTGTGCCTATAAATGGACATGCTCTGCTGGATAAAGGGCTCACACCCTCAGAACTGCGCACTACAAACTGCGCAAATTGCGCATTTCTCTGCGCACAAGCCGTTGCGCAAAATCGAAATACAATGGTGGTCCAATACTGGAAGAGCTAGGTTTGGTAAGGGCTGGAGGCGTTGGTGGAGGCTTAGAGAGTGCGCAATTGCGCAGCCCAGTGAAAAACGAAATACATCGGCGCGAAGAGCAACACCGTGAGTATGAATCGTGGGACCTGGGTCATAGGGATTTGAACCCGCATCCCTAGAAGTTCGTCGCGAGCGCACGAAGTAGCCGGCAACCTGGCTGGCTTTTCCGCGGGGTAGACCGGTACGCCACAATGGCAAAAATGTGGGGTGACTTAATCACCAGTAACACCAATGGCAACACCGCCGTCAAAGAAGACACAGCCAAACCATTTAAAATCAACAACATAAGCAATTGATTCAGACTCCCCCAGCTCCACCAAATCATGTTCCGGCCGGGAACGAAGAAGTACAGAAACCCGCATTGCCAAAGGCTTTGCGGGTTTTTTGTTGTCTTACGCTGTCCAATGGGATGCGTTGCCATCCAGCCCTTTTAGGCATATCGTTAGGTATATGGTTCTGTATACCTTCAGGAGCGTATGCCTATGCCTCGTATCACCCGCCCCTTGTCCCCAACCGAGATCAAAGCAGCCAAGCCCAAGGAGAAGGAATACACCCTCTGCGACGGGGCGGGCCTGGAGCTCGTCATCAAGCCCAATGGTTCTAAATTGTGGCGCCTGCGTTACTACCGCCCTCTCACTAAGCAGCGAAATATGATCAGCTTCGGCTCATACCCTACGATGTCATTGGCTGACGCAAGAGAGAAGCGCTCCGAAGCCAAAACGTTGCTGCAACAAAACATCGATCCCCAACACCATCGTGACGAGCAGGTATCCGCTGCGTTATCGCTGAGCGAGCATACTTTTGAGGCTGTAGCCAAGCGCTGGTTTGATGTCAAATGCCCTTCCGTTACCCCAGCATATGCCGAGGATCTCTGGCGTTCGCTCGAAATGTATCTGTTCCCCGAGATTGGCACTGTGCCTGTCATGGATATAAAGGCTCAGAGGGCCATCAAGATCATCGAGCCCATCGCCGCTGCTGGAAAACTCGAAACCGTGCGTCGCCTCACCCAGCGGGTGAACGAAATCATGACCTTCGCCGTCAACTCTGGTCTGATCGATGCCAACCCTTGCTCGGGGATCAGCAAGGTATTTCAGCGTCCAGCCAAACAGCACATGCCCAGCATTAACCCCAACCAGTTGCCGGAACTGATGAACAGGCTATCGAAAGCCAGTATCAATTTGCAGACCCGCTGCCTTATCGAATGGAGCCTGCATACCTTGGCTCGCCCCAGCGAAGCAGCCGGAGCCCGGTGGGCAGAGATCGATATGGAAAAGAAACTCTGGCGGATCCCACCAGAGAGAATGAAGAAGCGCAGAGGTCATGATGTGCCATTAACACCACAGACCCTTGCCTATCTGGAACTCATGCGACCGATCAGCGGCCATCGTGAATTTATCTTCCCTGGTATCCGTAATCCTAAAACGCACACCAACGAGCAAACAGCCAATGCGGCCTTAAAACGAATGGGATATGAAGGGACCTTGGTCGCTCATGGCCTGCGAGCCTTGGGCAGCACAACCCTTAACGAGAGAGGATTTGATCGAGACGTTATCGAGTCCGCCTTGTCACATTCTGACAAGGACGAGGTGCGTAGCGCCTATAACCGCACGGATTATCTGGAACGTCGCAGAGAAATGATGGTCTGGTGGTCAGAGCATATAGATGCCGCATCCAAGATCGGCTCAGCGCTGACATGGATACCACCAACAATGGCTGGTTAAGTTATTTACTGGCCCCAAACTGATTATCAATAAAGCAGAAGATGCTAGGACTCTCATGGCGCCCGCAAAAACAAGTATCAGATGATCCTGTTGGATGTGATCACTACTCGTTGAGGTTTGCCTGATACAACATTAGATACAGGGGAGAGCCTTGGCTCTCTCCTGCGACAAGAACCTATAAAGATCCCGCCTCCTGCCTTTTAATGTGACGACCGCAGAAATACTCCGCCTGTGTAGCGTTATCACCGTAAAGCCGGTGCCCACTCATTAGCCATTCGAACACGGTTAGCGCAGTCTCCTCTTGGTCTATACAGTGGTATGCCACACGCCCCAAGCCTGGTTCCATTGGAAGTCGTTCTACTTCTTTGCAGAAACGAAAGCGCCGCAAGATGCACTCACGCCAGTATTCTGCCACTCGATAGGCAAACCACTCAGGCCTTGTCGCTTGTTTACAGTCACTGAATAAGAAGACCATCCGCACCAAAGTCATGTCGTGAGAGCGACTCACACGGCAGACAGCACACTCTAAGTCTTTAAATAAACCGCGAGTGTCAGCATCGCACACCAGCCAAGTGGACATCCATTCTGTCGCAGTGCAAACATCATTAAAATGCCGAGCACCGAAATAGATTTCCAAGCTAAACGCATAACGCGTCGATACTGGGTCAGTTGCTTCCCACCACAATAGCCGCAGAATATCCTTCGTCAGGACAGGCTTTAGATCATAATGCGCTAAACCGCCGCATACAGTAGGCATATGCATATACTGCTCAAACTCTGGCTGTACCTTTTCTCCTACTACTTCACTCTTGTTCATTTCCGTCATCTTACTCTCCTGATTTTCCAAAAAGTTGACTACTACCAAAATTACGCTGACCGGGAACCTTTGTTCGGGTCTTCGCTAAATAAGCAGCTCGCAATAAAAACTCGCGAAACACAGGGGAATGTACCGTCGCAGCACGGCGGTCAAATACGTATGCTGGGTTCTTCGGAAAATGCACTAAAGACGCATAGTCCGGGTAGGTAAGCCCAAGGGCACGACACCAAGCACGCTGTATCCTAAGGGCAGGGCGAGATCGTGAACATTTTGTTAAAAATTAAAAATAGTTTTTTGCCTACAAAACAAATACTTATAGGCCTGTGATATGCAGTTAACTTTATAGTCAGGATCGCCTTCACACTTTTTAATCGTCACTGCACGTCATTTCAGC